>JBKHCL010000053.1:0-22153 GCA_046541875.1 Phycisphaerae bacterium
ACCTCCCGGATGCATAGCCGCGCCGCCATGTCGATCGGCCGAAATGCTTTCAACTTGGTTTGGGTTGCAGAAACCGGCGTATCGGGTACCATGGTCGGACTATCGACCGCCGGCGGTCCTGTCGGTTCAGGCATTCCCGGCGAGCCCTTACCCGAGACAGAATCATGGAGACGTTCAGCGACGAGGTACTCAAGAGGACGCACCACTGCAACGAGCTGCGATCCGGCGACGTGGGCGCCCACGTGCGCCTTTGCGGCTGGGTGCGAAGCTACCGCGATCACGGCGGCGTGGTGTTTATCGACCTGCGCGACCGTGAGGGCATTACCCAGGTGGTGTTCGACCTGCCCGACGACGAAAGCGACGAATCCGCCGTCGCCCGGTACAACCTCGGTCGATCGCTGCGGAACGAGTGGGTCATCGCCACGGCGGGGACGGTCCGCCCGCGCGGCGCGGATCGCATCAATCCCAAGCTGGGAACCGGCGAAATCGAAGTGATTGCCGATGAGCTGACCGTTCTGAACCGATCGGCCACCGTGCCCTTCGAGCCCGACGAGTTCACCACCGTTCAGGAAGAGCTCCGCCTGCAGTATCGCTACGTGGATATCCGCCGCCCGAGCATGACCCACGCGCTGCGCCTGCGCCATTCCATCAGCCGGGCCATGCGGAATCTGCTGGATGACGAGGGTTTTGTGGAAGTCGAAACGCCCTTCCTCACCAAGAGCACGCCCGAAGGCGCCCGGGACTTCCTGGTTCCTTCCCGCCTGCAACTGGGCGAGTTCTACGCCCTTCCGCAGAGCCCGCAGCTGTTCAAGCAGATCCTCATGGTCGGCGGGCTGGACCGGTACTACCAGATCGTCCGCTGCTTCCGCGATGAGGACCTCCGCGCCGATCGTCAGCCGGAATTCACCCAGCTGGACATGGAGATGAGCTTCTGCTGCGAGCAGGACGTCATGGACGTGACCAACGCGATGATGGCCAAGGTCTGCGAGGCAGCCGGCGTGGAGTATCCCGCGGAGGTACCGCACATCACCTACGCCGATGCGATGGATAAATACGGCATGGACGCCCCGGACATGCGATTCGGGATGCTGCTGCATGATGTCGGCGAGATCGTCGCCAGGACCGACTTCAAGGTGTTCACCGGCGCCCTGGAAAGCGGCGGGCTGGTCAAGGCGATCTGTCCCAAGGGCGGGGCGAAGTTCACCCGCAAGGAGATCGACGCCTACACCGCCTACGCCTCCGAGTTCGGCGCGAAGGGGCTGGCGTGGTGCAAGCTGGAGGGCGGCGACTTCGCCGGCGGGGTCAGCAAGTTCCTCTCCGACGAGGTCAAGACCGAGCTGAAAAACGCCACCGGCGCCGAGGAGGGCGACATCCTGATGTTCATGGCCGACAAGGCCTCGGTGGTCAACCGGGTGCTTGGCGAACTCCGCGAGAAGCTGGGCGCGGACATGAACCTCTACGACGCAAAGGCGATGGCCTGGTGCTGGGTGACGGACTTCCCGCTGATCGAGTGGAACGAGGACGAGAACCGCTGGGACTCGCTGCACCATCCGTTTACCGCCCCGAACGTCGAGGACCTCAACAAGCTCGAAAGCGACCCCGGTGCGGTCCGCTCGCGGGCGTACGACCTGGTCTGTAACGGCCACGAGTTGGGTGGCGGGTCGATTCGTATTCACGACCTGGAAATGCAGAAGCGTGTCTTCGGGCTGCTGGGCATCGGCGAGCAGGAGGCCGAGGAGAAGTTCGGCTTCCTTCTGGACGCCCTCAAATACGGCGCCCCGCCGCACGGCGGGTTGGCGATGGGCGTGGACCGCATCGTGATGCTGCTGACGGGCATGCCCTCGCTGCGTGACGTGATCGCGTTCCCCAAGACGCAGCGCGGCACGTGCCCGTTGACCGACGCGCCCTCGCGCATCGACCGGAAGCAGTTGGCCGAGCTGGACATCCAGCTGATCACCCCGCCGGACGAGGTGGAATAGCCCGCCGCGCTCGGACCGCCACTACGGGCCCAGCCGAGGAGAGCCAATATGTCGCGATTCACCAGGACCGTCCAGGAATCCGTCGGCAAGGCACCCGGTGCGCTGATCTACGTCGGCGAAAAGGCCGACGCCCCGCCAACCCTCTCGCTGATCGAATACGACGCCGACCATCTCGAACAGCGCAGCCTCGACGACCCATCCACAACCGGCGAATTCAAGAACACCGAGCCGGTCTCGTGGATCAATATCACCGGCATCCACGACGTGGAATTCGTCCGGTCGGTCGGCGAGCAGTTCGGCCTGCACTCGCTGATGATGGAAGACATCGTAAACACCACGCAGCGGGCGAAGGTGAGCTTCGACGACGACTTCCTCTTCGCCGTGGTCAAGATGCTCTCGTTCGACAGCGACCAGGACGCCGTGTGCATCGAGCAGGTCTCGCTGATCTGCGGGCCCAACTACCTGCTGAGCTTCCAGGAGCGTGAGGGGGACGTGTTCGACCCGGTCCGCGAGCGCATCCGTCACAGCCGCGGGCGCATTCGCACCGCCGGGGCCGACTACCTCGCCTACGCCCTGATGGACGCCGTGGTGGACAACTATTACGTCATCCTCGAACAGATCGGCGAGCGTGTCCAGAAGCTCGAACAGCGTGTCATTACCGACCCGGACCCGGACGTTCTCCGGACGATCTACCGCTACAAGCACGAGATGGCTGCCCTGCGTCGCGCCGCTTGGCCGCTGCGGGAGGAAGTGGGCATGATGGTCCGCGAAGAGCACCCCCTCATCGCCGAGGACACCCGACCCTACGTGCGAGACCTCTACGAGCACGTGGTCCAGTCCATCGACACCATCGAGACCTACCGCGAGATGACCTCGTCCATGCTGGAGCTCTACCTCACCTGCGTGTCCAACCGCATGAACGAGGTGATGAAAGTGCTCACGATCATCGCGACGATCTTCATGCCATTGAGTTTCATCGCCGGACTGTACGGGATGAACTTCGACCCGGACGCCTCCGCGTGGAACATGCCCGAGCTTCGCTGGAAATACGGCTACCCGGCCGTCCTGGCGGTCATGGCGATCATCGGCGGGGGCATGCTGCTGTATTTCCGCCGAAAACGCTGGCTGTAACACATCCTTCCGGCCCGGGGCGGGCATCGTGGGGGCGGCGAATCGTACCTTTCCTGTAGTGCCCCGCCGGGCGAAGGAACCGCCGAGGCGAGAAAAGCGGGGCAAACCACGCATTCCCGTAAACCGCACCGCCGTGCTGTCCGATAGCAGGGGCGGGGAGAGAGTACTCATGAAAACAGTGAACGACATTCTCATGGCCAAGGGTCCGGATGTAACGGTTGGCCTGCCGGCGACCACCGCCCTGGAGGCCGCCCGCCTGATGGCCGAAGCCAAGTGCGGCTCGTTGGTGGTCATGGACGGGCAATCACCGGTGGGCATCTTCACCGAGCGGGACGTTCTGACGCGCGTGGTCGCCAAGCAGCGGAACCCCGAGACGGCCACCCTCGCCGACCTCATGACGCCCAAGGTCACCTCCGTGGGGCTGGATACGCCGGTTCGACAGTGCGCCCAGGTCATGCAGGAGCAACACATCCGCCACCTCGCCATCATCGAGGAAGGCGCGTTGATCGGCATGATCAGCTTCCGCGACGTGCTGGACGCCGAACTCGCCGAGGTCGACCACCCCGACCCAGCCGCCAGCCTGTAACCCGCGCGGAACTCCCGCGAGCCGGAATCTCGGCTGGTGTTTCTGAGGCTCCCACCGTGGCGACGGTGGGCTTGCCTGTTTGATCGATGACCTTCCGGGCTCATTTCTCATGCTGCCCGTTGTCGCCCCTCCCGTCGGCCGCTACAATGCCGCTTTCATCCCAACCCGCCACCGACGGAACGGCCCATGATTCATCGCATAGAGATACGACCCGACGAAAACCACGGAAACCCCCACGCCCGGAGCATCGCACACCAGATTCGCGAGCTGGGCATCGAGAGCGTCACCGCCGTCCGGTCGGCCAAGCTGTTTTTCCTGATCGGCGAACTGACCGACGCCGACGCCCAGCGCGTGGCCGAGGAATTGCTGATCGACCCGGTGATCCAGCGCTACGTCACCGGCGCGAGCGATGCTGCGGGGCAGTCCGTGATCGAGGTACACCTCCAGCCCGGCGTGATGGACCCCGTCGCCGCCTCGACGGAAAAGGCGATCGCCGACATGGGGCTGCAGATCGAAGCGGTCCGCACGGGTCGACGCTATGAACTCTCCGGCGACGTCTGCGAGGACGACGCCCGCACCATCGCCGGGAAGCTGCTGGCCAATCCGGTGATCGAGGACACCTACTTCGAGGCCCACACGCCCGAGGAAATCCACGCCGAGCCCTATCGGCTGGACGTGACCGAAGTCGCCATCCGCGACCTCGACGACGTCGGCCTGGAGAAGCTCTCCCAGCAGGGCGACCTGTTCCTGAACCTCACCGAGATGCGGGCGATTCAGGAGTATTTCCGCAACCTCGGCCGCGACCCCAGAGACGTCGAGCTGGAGATGATCGCCCAGACCTGGTCGGAGCACTGCGTCCACAAGACGTTCCGCTCCGACGTCGCCGTGCGCAACGGCGACGGCGAGATCATCGAGGAGATTCCCAACCTCATCAAGACCACCGTGTTCGGATCGACCCGCGAGCTGGACAAACCCTGGTGCCTCAACGTATTCGAGGACAACGCCGGCGTGATCGAGTTCGACGACGAGTTCGCCGTGTGCTTCAAGGTCGAAACGCACAATCACCCCTCGGCCATCGAGCCCTACGGCGGGGCGTCTACGGGCATCGGCGGGGTCGTCCGCGACCCGATGGGCACCGGCCTGGGCGCCCGCCCGGTGGCCAATACCGACGTGTTCTGCTTCGGCGATCCGAGCATGGCCCCGGAGGACGTGCCCAAGGGCGTGCTGCACCCCCGCCGCGTGATGCGTGGCGTGGTCGGCGGCGTGCGGGATTACGGAAACCGCATGGGCATCCCCACCGTCAACGGGGCGGTCTACTTCGACGACCGCTACCTGGGCAACCCGCTGGTGTTCTGCGGCACGCTCGGGCTGATCCCGCGAGACAAGGCCACCAAGCGAACCCCCAACGAGGGCGACGCGATCGTGGTGGTCGGCGGACGCACCGGCCGAGACGGCATCCACGGGGCCACCTTCAGCTCCGGTGAGCTCACCCACGCCCACGAAACGGAGTTCTCCCACGCCGTGCAGATCGGCAACGCCATCACCGAAAAGAAGATGCTCGACACGATCATGCAGGCGCGAGACAAGGGGCTGTTCACCTGCATCACCGATTGCGGCGCCGGCGGGCTCAGCTCGGCCGTCGGCGAGATGGGCGAAAAGATCGGCGCCGAGGTCCACCTCGACCGGGTCCCGCTGAAATACGCCGGCCTCTCGTACGACGAGATCTGGATCTCCGAAGCACAGGAACGCATGGTCATCTCGGTATCGCCGGACAAACTGGATGAGACCCTCGCCCTGTTCGCGGCAGAGGACGTCGAAGCCACCCACATCGGAACCTACGGCACCGACGACAAGAAGCTGCGCCTGCATTACGGTGACGCCATCGTGGGCGAGTTGGACATGGACTTCCTCCACGACGGCCTGCCGCGTCCGACCAAAGACGCCCTGATCGACCGGACGCCCAGAGCAACCCCCGTCCCGCCGACGCGAGAAGACTACACCACGGCTGTGACGGACATCCTCGCATCGGCCAACGTGGCCAGCAAGGAATGGATCATCCGCCAGTACGACCACGAGGTGCAGGGCGGAAGCGTCATCAAGCCCCTCGTGGGCGCCACCGAGGACGGGCCAGGCGATGCCGCGGTAATCCGCCCGGTGCTCTCAAGCCAGAAGGCCGTCGTGCTCTCCTGCGGGATGAACCCCAGGCTCGGCGACCTGGACGCCTACCACTCGGCCCTGCACGCCGTGGACGAGGCGCTGCGGAACCTCGTCGCCGTGGGCGGCAACCTCGAACGGACCGCGATTCTGGATAACTTCTGCTGGGGCAACTGCAACAAGCCCGACCGCATGGGCTCGTTCGTGCAGGCCGCCAAAGCCTGCCGCGACGCCGCCCTGACGTATGGCACGCCGTTCGTCTCCGGGAAGGACTCGCTCAACAACGAGTTCCGCACCGACTCGGGCGAGGTCATCGCCATCCCGCCGACGTTGCTGATCTCCGCGTTCGGCGTGATCGACGATGCCCGCCGCTGCGTGTCGGCCGACGCGAAAGTCGCCGGCAGCGCGGTGTACCAGCTCGGCGCGACGCGCCCCGAACTGGGCGGCTGCCACTACCTGCTCACCCAAGGCATCGAGAGCGGAAACGACGTGCCACCGGTAGACCCGGCCGCCAGTCGAGAAACGATGGTCGCCCTGAGCAATACCATCGCCCAGGGCCTGGTGCGGTCCTGCCACGACCTGTCCGAGGGGGGCCTCGCGGTGGCAGCAACCGAGATGGCCATGAGCGGGCAGCTCGGGATGGACATCGAAATGCACGCTGTCCCGGTGACCGACCTCCCCGCCGGCAACGGCCAAGGCGAAGGCAATCACCTCGGGTTGATCGCCAAACTGTTTGGCGAGTCGGCTGGTCGATTCCTGGTCGAGGTGCTGCCCGAGAACACCGACGCCTTCGAGAAGGCGCTGGGCGAGGTGCCCTTCGGACGGATCGGCACGGTGACCGACACCCGCCGTGTCGTGATGACAACCAGAGAACGCCCCGTGGTGGACCTCTCCATCGACGACGCGAAGACCGCCTGGCAGAGCGCCATTCACGGGTAGAGAGAGATGGCAAAGAACCAACTATGGCGACACCGAAAGCATTGGTACTGAGATCGGCCGGCGCGAACTGCGACCGGGAAACCGAATTCGCCCTCCAGCAGGCGGGCTTCGAGGCGTCGCGCGTCCACGTGTTCCGCGTGATGGAGAACCCCGCGATGCTCGATGACGTCCAGTTCCTCGTGATTCCGGGGGGCTTCAGCTACGGCGATGACGTCGCTGCGGGCAAAATCCTCGCCAACCAGATGCTCCACCGCCTGGCCGACCCGCTCAACCAGTTCGTCGCCGACGGCAAGCTCGTGCTGGGCATCTGCAACGGGTTCCAGGTTCTCGTCAAGAGCGGCCTGCTGCCCTGGGCGAAGGTGGATCCCGCCACCGCGCATAAAGACGTCACGCTCGGCTGGAACGACAACGGCCGATTCGAGGACCGTTGGGTGCACCTGCGCGTCGACTCGGACAAGTGCGTCTTCCTGCCGGCCGACGAGATCATCGCCCTGCCCGTCGCCCACGGCGAGGGCAAGTTCATTCCACGAGACGACGACGTGCTCAACCGTCTCCGCACCGATGGCCAGGTCGCCCTGCGCTACGTCACCGCCGACGGGCAACCCGGCCCCTTCCCGGTGAACCCCAACGGCAGCGTGGACGACGTGGCCGGTATCTGCGACCCCAGCGGGCGCGTGCTGGGACTCATGCCCCACCCCGAGCGGTTCGTCGAAATCACCCACCACCCTCAATGGACGCGCAAAGACCTCACCCGCGCCGACGGACGCATTTTCTTCGAGCGGGCTTTCGCGCACCTGCGCTGATTGACTTGCCACCTCCCCGGCGATACCGTCAATGAATGCAGTCGGCCGGGCGGGCATGTTGCACCGTCGGCCGAGACACTCGCAGGGAGACCGCATGTCCTCGCTGAAGTTCACGCGATACGCCTGGCCGCAGATGCACCTCACCGCCGGGGCAATGCTCCTGCTGCTGGCCGTTTTTTACCTCAAGGGCGCCTGGGACCCGCACTGGATCTGGTTCGCCCTCGCGCAGATCCCCACGGCCGTGGGGCTGTGGGTGCTGTGGTTCTTCCGCGACCCCGACCGCACGCCGCCCGAAGAACCGCACCTGCTGGTGAGCCCCGCCGACGGAACCGTGACCGACCTGACGCTTCTGGGCGACCAGTGCGCCCTTGGCCGCGAGGCAATGCAGATCGGCGTGTTCATGTCCGTTTTCAACGTGCACGTCAATCGTGTGCCCGCCGATGGAACCGTCGAACGGATCGATTACCAACCCGGCGCATTTCTGGACGCCCGCGACCCCGCTGCCTCCGAGAAGAACGAAGCCGCTACCATTACCATGACAATCCAGCACGACGGGCAGAGCTACCCCATCGCGTTCCGTCAGATCGCCGGGCTCATCGCGCGACGTATCGTGACCGATCTCCAACCCGGGCAGGTCGTCACTCGCGGGTCGCGCATGGGGATGATCAAGTTCGGCTCGCGTTGCGAGCTGATCGTCCCGCGCGAGATCGCCGGAACAATCCTCGCGGACGTCGGAGATGCCGTCCTCGCCGGACAGACGCCACTGGTGGAGCTGCCCCGCGAACGGTTTCTCGAAGACTGACCCGCCCTGCCGGCGATGATGGACACATCCAGCGACCCCATAGGGAAAGACAAGCATGATTGACCTGGACCCGAACACACACCAGGACGCCGCCGAAACGAACGACCCGACGAAGGACGTCGACGAAGGGCTCCACGAGCTCGGGGCCATGCGACGGCGGATTCTCCGTGGCACGCACCTGCTGCCGTCGCTGCTGACGGTCATGAACGGCGTGCTGGGATTCGGCGCGATCCACTTCGCCACCAAAGACGCCATGGGAACCACAACGATGGCGAACCTCTCGATGGCGGGCTGGCTGATCGTGGGCGCGATGATCTGCGACATGCTCGATGGTAGAGTGGCGCGGATGACCCGCCGCACGAGCGACTTCGGCGGCCAGCTCGACAGCCTCTGCGACGCGGTGAGCTTCGGGGTGGCACCGGCGATTCTCGCCTGCCGGGCCGGCGTACTGATGTTGTACTCCCAGCAACTGGTCCCCCTGGCCGGCACGGGCGGACTGAGCGTTGTCATCGGCAGGTTGATGTGGTGCATCTCGGCGATCTACGTCGCCTGCGCCGTGCTCCGCCTGGCGCGATTCAACGTCGAGAACGAACCGGACGAATCATCGCACCTTGCATTCGAGGGGCTCCCCTCGCCCGGGGCGGCGGCGGCGGTGATCGGCGCGGTGCTGCTGCTGACGCACCTGGCCGGTCGCGACTGGGGCGTGCAGACCTGGCTGCTTCCGACCGCCACGCTCGCACTGCCTCTGATCACGCTGATGGCCGCCCTGCTGATGGTCTCGCGAGTGGGCTACCCGCACGTGGTCAACCAGCTCATCCGCTCGCAACGCCCGTTCGGAACACTCGTGAAGCTCACCATCCTGGCGGTGTTGCTGCTGATCGAGCCGCTGATCTTCGCAGCGGCCGGGGCCATCGGCTTCATGCTCGCCGGCGTGGTACGGGAAGCCATCCTCACACTCCGGGGACGACCGACTCACAACAGTCAGTGAGAGCGCCGGGGGGCTACCACTTCACGTCGCAGAGCTTGAGCTCGACGGACGTGTTCCCGCGGAAATGGTTCAGCGTGGGCTCAGCGGCTACGTCGACGGTCCGCACGCCGATGAGTTCCTCGGCCAGGTCGCCCATTCCAAAGCCCACCGCACGGATCCGTCCGTTCTCGCCGCCCAGGACCATTCCCAGCGTCTTGCCCGTCTTGCCCATCCGTTTGGGCTGACCCAGCAGCTTCATCCCGCGCAGGGCAATCACCGGCGGCGGGTTTCCCTGCCCGAACGGAGACAGGCTCGCGAGGTGATGCACCGTGCGATACCGCAGGTCGTCGAGCGTGGCTTCGGCGTCGATCTGCAGCGTGGGTTCGAGCGACTCTGCGGTCATGGACGATCGGCCGAACTCCTCCATCGCCGCGGCGAAGGCGTCGATGTTCCCGCTGTCGATGCGAACCCCGCCGGCCATCTCGTGCCCGCCGTAACTGATGAGATGTTCCCCGCAGGCCGTCAACGCCCGGTGCATGTGGAACCCGGGCACGGACCGCCCCGAGCCCTGCCCGGTCCCGTCGCCGTTGATGGCGATGAGCACCGCCGGCCGATGGAACCGGTCCACCAGGCGCGAGGCGACGATGCCGATCACCCCGCCGTGCCAGTCTTCCGACGCCAGCACGATCACCCGTCGCTGATCGAGGTCCCCGTCGGCAAGGACCATCTCGATCGCTTGGGCGGCGATTTCGCGCTCGGTTTTCTGGCGATCGGTGTTCTGCTGGGCGAGATAGCGGGCGATCTCGCCGGCCTGCTCCGCCGGCGCGGAGGTCAGCAGTTCGACGGCCAACCTGGCGTGGCCCATGCGGCCACAGGCGTTCAGCCGGGGCGCCAGGCGAAAGCCCACGTGGAATGCGTCCAGCGTTTCACCGGTGAGATTGGTGCTCTCCAGCAGCGCCATCAGCCCGGGGTGGTGCGTCTGGGGAAGCCCACGCAGGCCGAACACCGCCAGCGCGCGGTTCTCCCCGCGAAGGGGCACGATGTCGGCGATGGTTCCCAGGGCTGCCAGGCAGGTGGCATCGAGCAGGAACTCCCGCAGCCGATCGTCGACTCGCTGGGCGCCGGTGATCTCGCGGGCGACCTGCCAGGCGAGCTTCAGCGCCACGCCCGCTCCGCACAGGCCCGGGTTGGGGTAGCTCTCCCCGGGCAGGTCCGGATGCACGATGGCCACGGCGTCGGGGAGCGTTTCGGAGGGTCGGTGGTGATCGGTGACGATGACGTCCACGCCGGCCTCTCGCGCCCGGGCGAGCTGTTGCTCGGCGGTGATTCCGCAATCGACCGTGACGATCAGCTGCGCCCCGTCGGCGAGGATCGCGTCGATGGCTTCGTCGTTGACGCCATATCCTTCTTCGAGGCGATGAGGAACGTAAAACTCCGGACTCGCACCAACCATCGTGAGGCAGCGATGCAGGATGGCGACCGCGGTCATGCCGTCCACATCGTAGTCACCGTAGATGACGATTTTCTCGTCGTTCGCGACGGCCTGGGCGATGCGATGCGCTGCCCGCTCGCAGCCGGGCAACTCGGACGGATCGTGCAGGTGGCTGAGGCTGGGTTTCAGGAATCGGCTGCCGGCCTCGACGTCGGTCGCGCCGCGATGGTGCAGGATCGTCGCCACCAGGGGCGTGGTTCGCAGCTGCCGGGCGAGGTCGGCGGCGTCGGGAACCGCCGGGGCAATCTCCCAGCGGTGAGTGTTGGGCTTCCATGCACGGGCCATCAGAGTCTCCGTTTCAACGGAGTGATTATAGCAGCCACCGCCCCACCACGCCAAGAGAGGCCTCCTTTCGGGCCTTTCCTTTTGGAGGCCCGAACGAGAAGCCCCTGTACCCGCCATTCCTATGAGTGCCCGGATTTGTGTGCTTCGTAGCACGCAGAGCAAAGGAGGGGTGCAACGGAGTCACGAATCGGACGAGCTTCGTCTACGTTTTTTGGCGGCCTTCTTGGCGATGGCAGATTCCTGGACGATGAACCCGATCGCCGAGGGTACGAGGATCAACAGCGGGATCAGGTGAACGTTGCTCAGCAGCGAGTCTTCCAGATTCGCCGCCAGCGCCCGGTGCTTCATCAGCAGCGCCAGCAGGCCGGTAACGGTCATGGTGGCGCCCTGGACGGACGTGAGCACCACGACGGCCAATCGGAACAGCGCAAAGGCCAGCAGCCCCAGCAGGATCAACCCGATCAGTGCCCCGGCCCAGGCGTTCTCGGCCAGCGCGGGTCTGTTCACGGCCTCTCCGAGGTACTGCATCGTCACATACCCCAGAACCGCACCGGCGAGTCCGCCCATCACGCTCAGGGCGTATTTGAAGGTCGGCAACGCCAGCGCCCCCAGCAGCACCGCCCCGGCAATGCCGCAATAGAGCGGTGCGTTGGCGCCCTGCAGCATGCTGCCCAGATGCGCCCCGGCGAAGGCGCCGATAACCGCGGCGTTGATGACGATCAACGCCTTGATGGTCTTCCAGCCCTGGAGGAGGTACACCAGCCCGCACGCCAGGAGCACCGCCCCGGTCAGCAGACCGGCTGAACCGACGTAATCGATGTACTCGGCCTGGGTGGGAATCTCCAGTCGATCGAGGAAGTTCGAGGCGTCGGTCCGGGTTGTGGCCTGCGCGAGAAACATGACGTTCACTCCGTCCGCAGCGGGGTCTGATCAATCGTTACCGTCGCCGTCGGCATCGACGTCGCCGCCGGCAGAGGCCTTCTCCTTTTTCTTCTCGGTCTTCCGGGCCTTGCGAGCGGAGAGGCCCTGCACGACCAGTCCGGCGAGCATCAAGGCGCCGATCGCACTGAGCGCAACGACGGGATTGCCCATCGACGGGGGAAACAGTTGCCCACCGGCCCCGAGGAACAACACCTGCGAGCCGACGACCACCAGCAGCGCTCCCAGCAGGGAGGCCACCAGAATGGTTGAAGCCGTCGGGAGCAACACACCGACCGCCAGGCCGATGACCACCGCACCGGTAACCGCGGCGCCCAGCAGAGCACCGTGCCGGTCGTAGACGGCTTGGCCCATCCCCCAGAAATAATCCATCGCCGCCTGTCCCACGTGAGGCCAATCGAGCGTTTCCGGCGATTGCAGTTGAGGCAGGTCGTCGGCGGGGACCCACTGGAGATGATGCAGAATGACAGCCGAGGCGGTCATCGCACCGGCCAGCACGGCAAGCAGCAGTGCCCAGACGCCCCTGGCCAGCACCATGGCAACGATTCCCAGAACGGCAGCGAGGGCGACTCGTCCGATCAGCACATCCGCGCCCAGAACACCGGCCACGGCAGGACCCAACGCCAGACCGATTCCCACACCCACCAGCGCCAGCAGCGCCCGTCCCAGAAGACGGGCCCAGATGAGCATGAGGATGCCCACGGCCATGGCGCAGGCGGCGCCGGCGACGACGGCGGTCTGCCCCAGCAGGTCCACCGGGACGTTCGGAGCAACTTCCTGCCAGATGTGGCGCAGCGATTCGAGCATATTGACATCCGTGTCGCGACCGGGACAGGCCTCAGGACGACTGGTCGCGCAGCTGCTCCAGTTGCGTCTGAGCCAGCTTGCGATTCGAGGCGTCGCGGAGTTTGTCCACGGCCTTTTCGAGGCTGGCGATCGCCCGGTCGGTCTGGTGTAAGTATCGGCCATACAGAACGCCGAGCATGAGGTGGATGTCGCCGATGTGCTCGTATCCGCGATAGTGTCGCAGGAAGCGTTCGTACGCGTCGGCGGCGGCGGGGTAGTGCTGGGATGCCATCAACTGGTTGGCCACGTCGAGCTGGTTCTGCCGCGGGAGCACCACATCATCGGCGATCTGGATCAGTTGGAGGTAGTCTTTCGCGGCGGCTTCCATGTCGTGACGTGCGCAGGCCTCGCGGATGGACTTGCGCAGCTCCAGTTCGCGACCGGCCAGCGTGGAGGAGGGTTTCGAGTCGACGGTCTTGCCGGCGACGGACCGGCGTTCTGCTCGCTTGGTGGACCGCGAGGTTCGATGCAGGTTGAACGGATCGTACCCCTGGGCGACCATGCGGCGGTATTGCCTGCGACGTCGGCCTGACTGGATGAGGTTGAGCAGATCGAACACGTCACGCGGCAGCACCTTGGTCGCCAGCAGGATCACGGCCACGGCGATCCCGAAGACGTACCCGCTGGCGTGGGCGCTGTAGGCGACGCCGCCGGCGAACCGCCCGGTGACGGCCGGCATGACGGACATCAGCAGGTTCAGGATCACCTGGAACGCCAGCAGGTAGAGGCTGGAGACTTCGATGAACGTGATGAAGAAAAAGAACACCACCATCGTCACGCGCGTGCGGGGGAAGAGCACCAGGTACGCCCCGGTGACCGCAGAGATCGCCCCCGACGCCCCGAGCACCGGCGAGGTGCCCCCCAGCAGCTTGTACCCAACCCCGGCCAATACACCGCCGGCGAGATAGAACGCCAGATACCCCACGTTTCCGAAGCGGTCATTGATCGCCGCGCCGAACGTCCAGAGGAACACCATGTTGCCCGCCAGATGCCAGAAGTTCGCGTGCAGGAACGTACACGTGAAGAACTGGTAGACCTCCGGGGCGTCGGGCTGGAGCATCAGATGCCAGATCCCCCGCTGACTCTCCGCCGTGGAACCGTTGAGCCCCACGAAGAACAGCGCAATGTTGATCCCCAGCAGAAGGTGGTTGACCACGGGCTTCCGCTTGGGTCGATAGTCGGTACGGATGGGAAGGAACATCTGCGGGCTTTGTCTGCGACGTCGGTGCCGGGGGCTAGAGAGCCTTCTTCCCGATCAGCCGAATCTGGTATTCGTAGCGGTCTCGGAGATACCTCGCCTCGGGGCGATAGCGAACGCGGAAGTACACGTTCTTGCCCGGACCCAGGCGCTGAGCTCCATCTCCGATCAGCGTTCCGGTCGCTGATCCCTCATGATACCAGCTGGGTTTGTAGAAGTCAGCAATCACCTTCGGGTTGATCATGGAGTGGCTGGAGGAGAGGTTTTTTGCCGTTCCGTCCAGTTCGATCGTGCCGCCGGTGTCCGGCTCGATGATCTCGTAGCCCACTCCGCGGCGCGGGACCGGGAAGCAGAGCATGTTCGCGTCCCGCTGGACATCGACCTTGATGAGATAGGCGTAGCCTTCCTCCTTGGAAAACCCGGCGAACGGGATGGAAAACCGCACGTAATGGCTGGGCGGAACCCAGCGAACGCCGGCGGGCTTGAACGACCGACGGGCGCCGGCTTCGTTGATGGCTGTGATGGTAATCGTCGCCGCCCGCACCGGGTCGGAGTGCGTGTTGCGAAATCGCGCGGTCAGCGTGCCGGACGCCCCGACGTCCGAGAAGTTCAGGCGGAGGTCGGTCACGCGGGAATGCTTGTCGCCCATGACCTCCGTCTCGCCGATGTCCGGGCCCGTGTAACGTTTCAAAGGCCGATCGCGCACATCGGTGCTCCCTCCGTCGCCATCGGGCGGGGTTGCGGGCTGACGGACCGTTTGGCCGTCGCTGCCGGGGCCCATCGCAGTCAACTGCTCCTTGCGCTTCCGCTCTTCCTCTTTCAGCCGAGCTGCCTCCGCCCGGGTGACGCGCCTGGTGATGTACTGCCGGGTCTGGGGGTCCCAGACCTTCACCACCGGGTTGTTGTACAGCCAGAAGGCCACGATGATCAGAACGATCGCCCCGATCGCCCCGACGATGGCCAACACCATCGGGACGGCGCTTTTCCGACGGGCAGCCGCCAGGGCGGCCCGGCGGGCACGCTGTTCGTCGGAGACGGCTGCGCTTGCCGGTCGAGGCGCCGATGCCGGGGTCGACGATTCCCCCGGACCTGGCTGGGCTGGGGTATCTTTGGGACCATCGGCGGGGTGCGTACTGCCCATGAACACCTCACCGCACGCCTTGCAGCGGAGACGCACATTGTGCACCTCTCGCCCCACATTGAGCTCCCTGCCGCACCGAGGACACGTAACTGCTTCCATGGTCCTGTCTCCCGTCGTTACCCCAACGAATGTTCTACCGGGTCGATTGTATCGGCTGGGCGCCTTGCTCGCCAGTGGTTAGAACCTTGCCCCGCCGGGAGCGTACCGAATATTCTGGCGGGAAGAACGTCTGTTCCATAGCATGGAGAGACTACGATCTCTGGCACGATCCGGGAGAACCAAATGAGACGCGTCGTTGTCCTGTTGACCCTCGCCGCCATGGCCCTGCCGGCCTGGTCGGCCGATGCCAACCGCCCCCGCCCCAAGGGCAATCGCCTCGCGGCTGCTCGGGCGTTTGTCGAGAAGTCCGACAAGTACCTCCACCACAGCAAGCTCAAGCGCGGCATGAAGGGCTATGGGCTCAGCGTACTGGCCGGTACGAAGATCGAAAAGTTCGACTTCGAGATCGTCTCGATCGTGGCGAACTTCAACACCGCCCAGGACGGGATTCTCGCGACGATCTCGTCGGACAGCTTCGACTTCGAGAAATCCGGGATCATCTCGGGGATGAGCGGCTCGCCGATGTACGTGCGAGACCCTGCCGACGGGAAGTTCAAGATGATCGGCGCCCTGGCGTTCGGCTGGGACCTCTCGAAAGAACCGCTGTGCGGGATTCAGCCCATCACGCACATGCTCTCGATCTCGGGCGTGCTGAATGAAGCAAAGGAAGACGACACCGTACGGCGTCGCAGTGACACCAGCGGCCGAAACACGCTCACCGACAAACAACTGGCCCTGCTGCTTCGCGACGGAACCAAGCGGGATTTCGCGAAAATCTTCAATGCCACGCCCAAACCCGAGCGTTCGTCCGATGCCGACGCCACGCCACGACTCACGCCGCTGCGCTGCCCGCTGCTGATTTCGGGAATGAGCGACGGCGTCGCCAAACGCGCCGGCGAATTGCTCGCAAGCCGACATCTCATGCCCGTCCGTGCCGGCGGGGTCGGCGGCAAGACCACCAAGGACCTCAAGGACGTCAAGCTCGCGCCGGGCTCGAGCGTCTCGGTCCCGTTGGTCAGCGGCGACGCCGACTGGTACGCCATCGGCACGGTGACCGAGGTGATCGACAACAACGTGCTCGCCTTCGGCCATGCGTTCTACGGCGAGGGCAAGGTGGACTACCCCATGGCCAACGCGTACGTCCACACGGTGGTCAAGTCGCTGAGCAGCTCATTCAAGCTGGGCAGCTCGGGCGTGCTGCGGGGGCGGCTCCACCAGGACGCCTATGTGGGCATCCTCGGGCGAACCGGCGAGAAGGCCACGATGATCCCCGTGGAGATCACCGTCCGCGACGAGCGTACCGACCGCGTTCACAAGTACAACTACAGTGTGGTCAAGGAGTACTGGTTCACCCCGACGCTGCTTCGGGCGGTGGTTGTCGAGTCGGTGTTGGCGTGGCACAACCCGCCCGTCGAGCACCACACCCGCTACAAGGTCCGCGTGGACTACGACAAGCTCCCGTCACTGACGGCGGAGAACCTCGGCAGCAATGACGGCGGATACGACGCCGCCTCGGACGTGACCCGCGTGGTCTACGCCCTGACCAACAACCGCTATCACGAGCCGATCTTCCCCCGCAAGGTCAGCGTCGAGTTGACCGTCTCGAAGGGCAACATCGCAGCCGACATGCTCAAGCTCCGCCTGGACGGAGAGACGTATGAGCCCGGCGACACGGTGAGCGGATCGATCCTGCTGCGACGCTACCGCAAGGAACGCACCCGCCTGCCGATACGGTTCAAGCTGCCCAAGGACATCGAAGAAGGCACCTATACGCTGCGGGCGATGGATTACTTAGCAGAGATCGACGCCGACCAGGCCGCCAACCCCCACAGGTACGCCGCCCGCAAGCCCACCGAACTGGTGAACGTCGCCAGACGGGTTGTGGTACCGCAGGCCAACACGCTCTATCTGCAGGTTTCGCTGCCGGAAGGCGGGTTGGCGATTCACCGCGAGGCGCTGCCCGACCTGCCCGAAAGCAAGGCCGCCCTGCTGAGACAGGCGAACATCCCGGACACCCTCGCCACCCACAAGCGGCTGGTGCAGACCCAAAAGACCAAGTACGTCCTCAACGGCAGCGTCACCGGGCGGTTCACCGTCCGCAAGACGCCCGAAAAGACGCCCACCCACAAACAGGAGACCCGCCCGTGACCCGTCGTTCGATCGCATGCACACTGGTTCTCATTGCCCTGGCCGCCACAACGTCGGCCGTCAATCCGGTCAAATGGACGCACCAGAGCGAGGCTGACTTCGCCCCGGCCGAGAAGAAAGGCACCGTCGTGGACTCCTACGGCGAGGTTATCCTCTCCCGCAAGGTAGACCTCCTGCTCACGGCCGAGAAAGCCCCGCCGGTTGTCTCGGACGTGATCGTACACGGGAAGATGCTGTTCGCTTCGGACGGAGCGGGCAACGGGATCTACCGCATCGCCGACGGCAAGGCCGAGAAGTTCGCGGAGGTGCCCTCCACGATGATTGCCTGCCTCCAACCAGACGGGAAGAAAGGCATGCTCGTGGGCACCGGTGGTCACGGCGGCGGGGTATACCGCGTGGACCTCGAAGGGCGCACCTCGACCGTGTGGAACCATGAGGACGTTACCTACGTCTGGGCGATTGTTCCGGACGGCAAGGGCGGGCTGTTCGCCGCGACGGGGACGAAGGCAGCCGTCTGGCACGTGGACGCCGACGGCGAGGGCAGGAAGCTCTACGACGTAGCCGACCACGCGAAGAACATCCTCTGCCTCGCGTACGACGCGAAGAACGGCGTGCTCTACGCCGGGACCGACCAGAAGGGCCTGATCCTGGCGATCGACCCGGCCAGGGGCAGCGGACGCGTGGTGTACGACGCGGCGGAGAAGGAAATCGCCGCCCTGGCGATCCATCCCACCGGCGGGGTATACGCCGCCACCTCCGACGCATCCAAAGCCAAGGCCGAGGGCGACGTTCCTCCGAGCAAGGAGAAGGAAGGCAAGTCGCCCACGACGCAACCCACCGACGACGAAGCCCCCGTGGACGCCAACGCCGCCGAGGCCATCGAGGACGCGCTCCCTGCCGAGAACGACGAGTCTGCCGACGCGGACAAGGACGCTGCCGACAAGGATGCCGGCAAGCTGGAGAAAGACGATCGCATCGCCATCCCCGCCAAGGGTAAGGGCAAGCCCCGCCGGGCGACCACTCAGCCGGCCGATGCGGACAGCGAAGACGACGGCGCCGAATCAGCCGATGATTCCGGCAGCGAAGCCCCCGCCAGGGCCGAGCCCAAGAACGGCGGCGACGCCAGCGGATCGGCCCGGCCGGCGCCTTCCACCCCCGCCAGCCGACCGACCAGCCCGTCCGGCAAGAGCAACGGCCCCGGCAACGCGGTGTACTTCGTGCGACCCACCGGCGTGGTGGAGACCGTCTTCCGCCGCCCGGTGACCATTCTGGACATGCACCGGGACGACGACGGGACGCTCTACCTGGCGACCGGCAATGGCGGGGGGGTGTTCTCGGTCTCACCGAATGGCGATCGCATCGTGCAACTGGCGGAACTGGCGTCCAGGCAGGTGACGTCCCTGACGCGTCGGACCAACGGTTCGCTCATATTGGCTGCCGCCAACAAGGGCGCGGTGGCTGAGCTGGCGGACAACTACCACGCCTCGGCGACGCTGGTCTCCAAGCCGATGGACGCCAAGCAGATCGCCCTGTGGGGCACGACGAAGGTGTCTGCTGCCATGCCCGAGGGCACGAAGGTGACCCTCGCAACCCGCAGCGGCAACCTCGCCAAGCCCGACGAGAAAACATGGAGCGACTGGTCGAAGGAGATTCCCGCCGACGGGTCGTACGTGAAGATCGCCTCGCCGGCAGGCCGATTTATCCAGTATCGTCTGACGCTCACCAGTGCCGCCGACAAGACGCCGGCCGTCCGGGCGGTGACGCTGATTCACCAGGTGGGCAATCTCGCCCCGACCGTCTCGGGCGTGACGGTGAAGGTCGGGCCCAAGGGCGGCGGCCTGGGACCGGTGCGGGCGCTGGCCATCAAGTCGGCCGATCGCAATGGCGACAAGCTCACCTACACGCTGGCGTTCCGCGAAGTGGGCGGGAAAGTGTGGACGGAGATCACCGACGAGTTGGACAAACCCGCGTACCTCTGGAACACCCAGACCGTCGCCGATGGCGTGTACGAGGTGAAGGTCACCGCCTCCGACGCCCAAGCCAACGCCCCCAAACGCGGACTGTCGGCCTCGCGGATCTCGCCTCAGATCGTCGTGGACAACACCGCTCCGGAGATTCGCAACCTTACCGGGCAGGTGCGCGACGGCGTGGTCCTGGTGACAGCGCAGGCGGTGGACGCCACCAGCCGCATCGCGAGCATTCACTACGCGGTGGACAGCGGAGAGTGGCAACTGGCCCTGCCGACCGATGAGATTGCCGACGGCACGACCGAGGCGATCCGCATCGAACTGACCGACCTCAAACCCGGCGCCCACCGCATCGCGTTGCGCGTGAGCGACCGGTTCGGCAACGCCTCCCACAAGGCCGTCACCGTGACGGTGAAGAAATAGACCGACGACAGCCCCCCACACAGCCGGGTTGCCCCGAGCGGCCCGGCTGTTCTTGTGCGCCCGCGTCGCGTCAGGCGCCGGCGTACCGGGACGTAAGTGAGTCGTTTCGCATGAGCTCTTCGACCCGGGCCCGATCGGCTTCGGTGTCCACGCTGTACACGTCAAACCGCGTGGGCACCATTTTCACCCGGTAGCCGTGCTCGAGGACGCGCATCATGTCCACGGACTCCGCTACTTCCAGCGGCGTGGGTTCGAGCTCGTTGAACGTCTGCAGGAAGTCTCGCCGGAACGGGATGATGCAGACCTGCTTGCGGCGGGAGATGTCCGGACCGCCCTTGCGGGGCGAGGGGATCGGCTCGCGCGAGAAGTAGAGGGCGAAGTTGGCGCGGTCGACGACGACCTTGACCTCGTTGATGTCGTCATGCTCCTCGGGGGTCTTGATCGGAGCCATCAGGTTGGACACGAGTACCGACTCATCTTCGATCAGCGGATCCACCGCCTCGTCGATCATCTCCGGATGGAGCATGGGTTCGTCGCCCTGGATCATCACGACGATATCCACCTGCCCGCCGGTGTCGCGCTCGATGTACTCCAGCGCTTCGGCGGTTCGGTCGGAAGCGCGTTGATGCGTATCGGCCGTCATGACGGCCTGGCCGCCGATGGAGCGGACGTACTCGGCGATCTGGTCATCGCAGGTGGCGACGTAGACCTCGTCCAGCCGCCGGCTCATCTTACTGCGATGGTAAACGTGCCCGACCATGGGCACCCCGCCGATCTTCGCCAGCGGTTTTCCCGGAAAGCGGCTGGAGCCCATGCGGGCGGGGATGATTCCGACGATATGCGTCTGTGCGTTCATACAGGTGTCCTTATCTTCGCTAGCATGGAGAGCTCTCCTTTTGACTGTTCCGCCGAGCGATGAGCAGCCCCTGCGGTGTGGTGTTGTCCACGAAGACCACGTCCCAGGACGGATCGGCGACGATGGCGGCACAGGCGAGACAACTCTTGAGGGACTTGGGGAAGTAGATATCGTGCAGTGCGACAAAGCCCCCGACGGGTACCCGGTGCTGCAACTGCTGCCATTCAACGATCGTGGACAGCTCGCCCGAGTCGAAGAAGATCAGGTCCCACCCGCCATCCAGGCCTTCGAGAAGACCGGCCCGGCCTTCGGTCTCGGCCTGCCGCAAAACGTCCAGCATGTCGCTGAATCGAGGTTCTTCGCAGTAAAGGTCCAGGAGATCGGGAGGGAACTCCAACTTGTTCCCAGAGATGAGGATGTCCGAGGCGGTTGCACTGCCTCCGAACTGCTGCTCAAGTCGCTCCGTTCGCCGGTTCGCGCGACCGGCCGACACGGGCCTGCTGAAGTGATGCAACGTGGCCACCAACTCCCGAACGGGCACGCCGGCCAACGAGTCCCGCGGGTCGGCAGCGTAGAACTGCTTCATCTGGTCGGCCGACACGGTGAACCCCTCGACGCAGCGAACGCGGCGGTCCAGCAGGTCGCCTTCGGGCGCTTGGGAGAGGTACGACCGCGTCGGAGCGAAATCGGCGCAGACGCTGGTGACCTCGGCACCGGTCTGGTCGGCGTAGCGTGCCCAGAGGCCCGTGGAAAGCCCGGCCCCCAGCTCCAGGATTCGTCGACAGCCGGCGTGACGGGCCAGATTGACCATCTCGACATATACGGGCAAGGACTGACGGTACAGGTCATTACAGCAGGTCAGGCCCGAGTAGCACGTTGCCCGTATCGCCTCAGCCATATCGTGGCAGAATGGCGATTTGCCCGTCGCGCGCGAGGCTTTGCCTGACCACCATCGGTGGAGGAGTTCGGTCAGTCTCAAGCTGGGCCTCCATGGAGCATTCCGTTCAGAAACTCGACGTATCGCGGCAGGACGTTTTCGTCGGGCACATCGACCACCTCGCTGAGGAACCGCCGGCGGCTGACGGGATCCAGCCCGACGGCAGATGGGTCCTGGCGAAGAGCTTCGATTGCGTCCAGCACATGGTCGCGACAGTGGCAGATTGTCTTGGGCATCAGCCGCGAGACGGTGGTGTAGGTCGCGTGCAGGTACTCCATGGACAGGATGGGCTTGTTCAGACGGACGGCTTCGAACACGGCGCTGGTCCCGAGGTCCAACACGGCGTCGGCCCATCGGATCAGCGAGCCGCTGGGGACGTTCGAGACGATGGAAACATTCCCGGATTGACCCGTAGCCAAGTCCGGGAATGCCTGAATCAGGGGGTCCAGCGTTCGATGCCG
>JBKHCL010000054.1:0-21880 GCA_046541875.1 Phycisphaerae bacterium
TTGATCGTCTTGTCCGCCATGGGTGTCTCCTTCCGCCGTCCAGCGGCGCGATGTGAGGTCTCTCGTCACTCAGGTCGACATCTTAGGACCTCGCCGAGCCCCCCGCAACCTTGCCGACGCGCCGGAGGCCTTCTATGATGGCAGCCGACGTTTCGAAAGGATCCCCGGATGGCAGGGCAGTGGGGTTACGGCATTCTGTTAACCGGCGGAGCCATCCTCGCGATGGCCTACTGCGTGGTGGCCTTCAGTATCCTGGTCCAGGGGCTCAGCATCGGCACCCTCGCCAGCCGCGTGACGCTCTCCCAACGGCCACCGGACGACCGGACCAACCCGTTGCAGTGAGAGTGCTCCATCGATGGTTCTCAGATTTGGTCATCCTCGCTGGTCCACCGATTGAAGAACGCGGTCATTTCGTCCACAAAAGCGCGGAAGGAGGCGTCCTTCTTGCACTGCTCCAAGTCCCATTCGCGCACGATATCCTCGGCATACTCGATGCCGCCGATAAAGGGGGGTTGGTCGGCTTGCTGGATCGCTTCCATAAGTTTGTTCTTGTATCGGTCTCTGTCACATTTCTGGTCTGGGGCCTTGCAGCCTTTTCCGAGGACGGCCTTGAATGCTCTGGAATCGAGCAAGAGCCATCGCTCAATATGTGGGTCAGGGACAGCAGCGGCAACCAGTTCACCGAAATCGCCAGCAGCTTTAGAGATCTCAGCGCGGCGTTCATGCCAGCCGTGACAATTTGCATCAATCCCAACAACGAACAGATCCGGAAGGGATATGGCGTTCTGCTGCTCGACCTCAGTCAGGTAACGCCTGAATTCCGAAACAGCCCTCCCTGCTCCGCCGGTCGCATTCCGGATTTTTATCTCCAGAGCAAGTCCATATTGTCCCGAGAGGTGGTACTCAAGGAACGGAACAAGCACCTTCTGATGGGCGTGGTCTTCCACGAAGAGAACAATCCTACGCATCGAAGTCGCCCCGTAGAATCCTCACAGAAGCTGGTGAACCTTCGTCTGTAACCTGCAGCCCATCTTCAATGGCTTCATCTCGTCCAAGGGGCCCCCACGTCTTGAAACGGGTAATGCCGGTGCTCGCATCATCCTTGGAGCAGACGAAGAGTGAATCGTCCGGGATCGAATTCGGCAGGATGGGTGAATGTGTTGTCACGATCAACTGTGTATCTCCCCCGCTTGGTATGGATTTCATCAGCTCAGCAATGAGTCCGATTCTTCTGGGGTGCACTCCATTCTCCGGTTCCTCGAATCCGATCACCGCCGGCGACTTGTCCGCTGCCCGTAAGGAAAGGATCCCGAGTATCCTCAGAGTCCCCTCCGAGACCACACTGGCAGGTACCAGGCATTCTCCCTCTTGAAGGCGCAGTTCCACCTCGCCCGACTGATTCACCTGTACGCTGATCCCTTCAATCGAAGGAATAATGCTCTTAAGGGCTCTTTCCACGCCTCGGAATCGCACCGTGTCGGTGTTGTACAAAGTGTTCAGGAAGGGAGCCAATTCTTCTCCCATCAAACCGATGTGGCGTACCTCTTTGACCGGGCTTGGTGCCCTCATCCGCTCCCGAGGCTCGAAATAACAGAACATCCAACTGGCCATTTCTTTCTGTGCAGCTACGGCGTGTGGGTGATGAGGCGCGTACAGGGGGCGAGAAAGCACAGTGTGGTCCAGCCCCAGATCGAAGTATCTCGGGTGAGACTGCTTCTCCATGCGGAGATGCAATCGGTGGCTTTTCTTCGATCTCTCGATGAAGGCATTTCGGCTGCCGCTGACTTTGCCCTTTGCCGTCAATGGTGCCAGCAGTTCGTTTGTAACCTCAAGTATTCCCGATTGGGGACGAATCTGCACCTCCACCATGTATCTGAGACGGTGCTCACGGACGCGGGGACTCGTACCTGTTCCTTCTTCGCCTTGCTCTCGCTCGCCGTGCGGTTTGCGGAGTTCTGAAATTTCCCGATTCACCCGATCGACAAGCTTTCTTGAGAGGGTCATGTCAACTTCGATGGAAAACCGTGCTGATTCCTGCTGCAGGAGTTCCCCGATGCCTCCAGGCGGAAAGCTGAATGACTCCAGGGGCTTGCCACGATACGGGGGTTCGAAGGCGTCTTTGAGCGTCTCGCTTGTGATCATGCGTGACAGCAACTGGAGGGCATCAAGAAAGTTGCTCTTGCCGGCAGCATTAGGGCCGAACAGCACGGTCAGCGGCTCAAGCTCTACCTCAACATCCCGTAGCGACTTATAGCCTTTGATGTGGATTCGGTCGATCATGGCTGAGCATTATACCGCTGAAGTTCGCCGTAGAGAAGGGATGTGTCTTTGTCGCCGTCGAGTGAGCTTCTCTGGCGGGGCCATGTTCGGCCGTGGTAGGATGTCGGGCCGCGAGGAATTCTGAGGCAATCAAGGAGCACCGTCCATGACCACACCCCGACACCAACGGCCCGCCGGGCTGAAAACGTTTCTCTTCGGCGTGCCCTACTATCCCGAGCACTGGAGCGATGCCGACCGCCGGCAGGACGCCCAGCGGATGGCCGACGCCGACGTCAACGTCGTGCGGATGGCGGAGTTTGCCTGGGACCGCATCGAGCCGGCCCGGGGGAAGTTCGATTTCTCCCTGTTCGACGAGACCATCGCCGCACTTGGTGAGAAGGGCATCGAGACGATTCTCTGCACGCCGACGGCGACCCCGCCGCGGTGGTTGACGATGGACCACCCCGAGTGGATGCGCGTCGACGCCGACGGGCGCCCCATGGAGCACGGCCAACGGCAACACTGCTGCACCACCAACGAGGCGTTCCGGGCCGAGTCGGTGCGCATTACCCGCGCGATGGCGGAGCACTACGCCGACAACCCGCACGTGATCGGCTGGCAGACCGACAACGAGCTGTACTGCCACTTCAGCGAGTGTTTCTGCCCGGCCTGCCGGGCGGCGTTCCCGGTGTTCCTCCGCGAGCGGTACGGGTCCATCGACGCCCTCAACGCCGCGTGGGGGACGGCCTTCTGGGCCCAGACCTACGATTCCTTCGAGCAGGTCCCCCTGGCCTACCCGAGCCAACGGCCGGCGTATCCCAGTCCGTCGCACGAGCTGGACTGGCGGCGGTTCCTCTCGGCGACGGTCACCGAGTTCCAGCGGCAGCAGGTGGAGGTGCTTCGGCAGGTCCGCGACGAGTGGTTCGTGTTCCACAACGGGCTCTTCCGCGATACCGACTACTGGCGTTTCGCCGAGGATCTGGACTTCCTGGGGGTGGACGTGTACCCGGGGTTTGCCGTGAGTTCGCCGTCCGACGCGATCTGGGCGGCCGGTTTGAACGAACGCTGCCGGGCGAACTCGGGGGGCTACATCATTCCCGAGCAGCAGGGCGGCGCGGGCGGTCAGAAGCCGTATCTGCACGACGCGGTCGCCCCGGGGCAGATGAGGTTGTGGGCGTATCAGAGCATCGCCCACGGGGCCGACGGAATGCTGCATTTCCGCTGGCGCACCTGTCGCGGTGGGGCGGAGATCTACTGGAATGGGATTCTCGATCACGACAACGTTCCGCGCCGGCGGTACGACGAGTTCGCCCGCGAGGGAAGCGAGTTGTCGCGCATCGGCTCGACGCTGCTGAACAGCGTCGCCGACGTGCGCTTGGCGGTGCTCGTCGACGACGAGCAGGACTGGGCCCACGATGCGATCGCCATGGATCTGCCCGGCCCGAAGAACCAGGCATCCCGGGCGTATGAACAGCTTTGGCTGCGTCGGCTGCCCTGCGGGTATGTCCACGCCCGCGACTCCTTCGACGGGCTGGAACTGATCGTCCTTCCGTCCATGCCGCTGGCGGATGAGGCCTTGGGCGAGAAGCTCGAGGCGTTCGTGCGGGACGGTGGGGTGTTGGTGGTCACGCCGCGGACATTCACACGGGACGCAGCCAACTGCGTGCTGAGCGACACTCCGCCGGGTCTGATCGGGGCGTTGACGGGCGCGGCTGTCGTCGAGTTCGGGAAGGTCTCCAGCGGGTTGCTGAACTTTTCGCTCCACGGGCGGGAGTTGCCGGCCGGCGGGGCGTACGAGGTGCTGGCGTTGGATGGCGGGCAGGCGGCGGCGACGTGGTTGGGCTTCGACGACGGCAGACCGTGCGCAGCCGACGGCGCGCCGGCGGTGGCACTGAACCATGTGGGCGAGGGAACGGTGCTGACGGTGGGGACCTACCTCACCGAGCAGAACGCCTCGGCCATCCTGGGATTCGCCCTGACGTTCACGTCGCTGACGCCGCTGGCCGACGCGGACGACGGGGTCGAGGTGACCGCCCGCGTGCGTGGTGGACGACGGTTCACCTTCGTGCTGAACCACAACCCCCACCCCGCCGGGGCGGTCGGACTGCCGAGAGGTCGCGAGCTTCTCAGCAATACCCAGCCGATGGGCGAGCTGCAGCTGCCCGCTTACGGGGTGGCCATCATCGACAGCGAGGCATGAATCGACCGGGCGAGCATCCGCGAACGATGCTCGCCCGGCCGAAGTGCGTGCGCTGGGATGTCCGGCAGTCTGTGGCTGAGCGTCAGACCAGGTCGCAGGCTTCGGGGGGCATCCAGTGTTCTTCCTTGCCCTTCCACTTCACGTTGCAGCCGATGGGATTGGTCACCTGCACCGGCGGGGTCTTGCCTTCCAGCAGGGCGTCCAGGGCGTCGGCCAGCTCGTGGGTGGTTTCCTTTCCGGGCTCGCGCGGGTTGTCGTCCATTCGGCCGGTGTATTGCAGCGTGCGGTTCTCGTCGAACACGAAAAAGTGCGGCGTGCGCAGCGCCCCATAGGCGCGGGCTACCTGCTGGGTCTCGTCGCGAAGGTACGGCCAGGGGAGGTTTTCCTCGTCCACGCGGAGGACCATGTTCTCGAACGAGTCGCCCGGGTGGTTCTCGGTCTCGTTGGAGTTGATGGCGACCATCTCCACCCCCTTGGGTTTGTACTCTTCGTACAGCCGTTTCATGCGGTCTTCCGAGCCGACCACGTAGGGGCAGTGGTTGCAGCTGAACACGACGATGAGGAGTTTCGCGTCGCTGTAATCGTCCAGACTGTGGTTGTCTCCGTCGGCGCCGCAGAGGTCGAAGGACGGCGCTTTGTCGCCAATTTGGAGCGTAAAAGCCATGGGTGTTCCTTTCATGAGCGGGTGCGGTTCGTCTTGCCGTTTGATCATTGTAGGCAGGCGGGTCGCTACGGCTCGCGAATGGCCGGGGGCGGCTGGGCGGGAACGGAGACCTCGACGGTGGTTCCGGTGGGGCTGCTCTCGAGGCTGAAGGTTCCTCCGATGGACACCGCCCGTTCCTGCATGGTGCGCAGGCCGAGGCTGGTGGAGTTGGGGCGGGTCACTTCAAAACCGTTGCCGTCATCGGCGATGCGCAGGGTAAGGTCCTCCTCGCTCATCACCAGGTCGATCTCCACGGTTTCGGCCCGGCCATGCCGCACGGCGTTTCGGACGGCTTCCTGGGCGATGCGGAACAGGGCGATTTCGATGGTGTCATCGAAACGTGAGTTCTGGACGATCTCGCCGCAGGTGACATTGATATCCGTGGTCTGCTCGAAGTCCCGGGCGAGTTGGCGCAAAGCGCTGACCAGGCCCAGCTGCACCAGCCCCGGCGGGTAGAGACCTCGATAGACGGCCCGGGTTTCGTGAATGAGCTGGTTGCACTGGTCGATGGCGGTTTTTAGGTCCTGCTGCCGGGCACATCGGTCGCACTGCCTGTAGAGGCGTTTGAGGCGCATCTGCAGGGCGAAGAGCATCTGGCTGACCGAATCGTGCAGGTCGGATGCCAGGCGGCGGCGTTCTTCCTCCTGCACCTTCATGAGGCGGCGCTGCACGTCGTGCAGGGCGTGTTCGGTGGCTTTGCGCTCGGTGATATCCTGGGCGATCAGCGTCGCACCGATGACCTCGCCATCACGGCGGAACGGCCCGAACCGGACGCTGAACCATCGTGGCTGACCAGTGATACCGGCGGAGAGGGCCTCACAGCCACTGCTCTCGGCCCCTTCGATCACCTTGCGGAGTTCGCCGTTGATCAGGTCATGATACTCCGGGGCGGCGAACTCCTCGATCTTCATACCGACGACCCGGTCGAGGGGCAGTCCCGTGTATGCTCGGTTGATGTATCGTACGGTTCCGTCGGGCTCGACGAAGAGCACGTAGTCCGGGGCGGTTTCGACGATGGATCGCCATCGTTCCTTGCTGGCGGCGAGTTCGGCGGTGCGTTCCTGGACGCGTTGTTCCAGTTCGGCGTGCGCTTCGCGGAGTTCCTGCTGGGCGCGGCGCTGTTCGGTGATGTCGTAAGCCGACCCCGCCACCGCGACCACGGCCCCGTCCTCGTAGAACAGGGTCGCCCAGTCCATGAACCATCGGTACTCGCCGGACTTGCTGCGCCGTCGGTACTCCAGCACCGCCTGGAGTTGATCGTGGTTTTCGGGCATTGGTTGGCGAAGAAGCTGGCGCCGGACCTCGTCGCGGTCGTCGGGATGGAGCGAGTCCAGAAAGGCCTTCGCCCCCAGCTCTTTGTACTCCTCGGCGGTGTAGCCGCTGTACATTTCGACCGAGTCGGAGACATACTCGTACTTGCCGGTCACGAAGCTGAAGCGGTAGAGGATGCTCTGGGAGTGGCGAAGCGCTTCCTGGAATCGGGCCTCGCTCTGACGGGCGGCCTGCTCGGCCAGCACACGATCGGTAATGTCTCGGGCGGTCCAGATGACCCGCGGGCCGACCTCCGCTTCAAAACGCGCGATCCGCGCCTGGAACCATCGGTGCTCGCCGCTGGGCAGGATCAGGTCGTATTCGTGGGTCTGCAGCTCACCGGTTCCGATGGCGGCGTCGACGATCCCCTGGCAGACCGAGGCGACCTCCACGGGCAGGACCTCGTGGATGGTCCGCCCGATCAGTTCTTCTGCCGGGGCGGCCAGCAACTCGCACTGGGCGGTAAAGATGTCCATGTAGCGACCTTCGCGATCCAGTACGAACATCAGGTCCGGTGACGACTCCAGGATGATGCGCAGACGCTGCTCGCTCTGACGGGCGGCGCGTTCGGCTTCCACCCGCTCGGTGATGTCCCGGACCGCCACGATGGCGTGGTCCTCGTTGCCGTACCCGAATCGCGCGACCGAGGCCGACTGCCATCGCGGCTGACCCGACTCATCTTCCAGGACATACTCGATGGTTTGTTTCTGTCCGGTGCAAAGGGCGCTATCCAGCGCTCGGCCGCAAAGGTCGGCAAGGTCGGGCGGGAGAAGATCCTGGAACCGTTGGCCGATCATTTCCTCGGCCGGGGCCAGAAGAAGATCCGAGCCCGACGTGAAGATGTCCACGTAGACCCCGTCGGAGTTGATCACGAAGACCAGGTCGGGCGTGGTTTCCAGAATCGCTCTCAGCCGCTCCTGCGAGCGGCGGAGCTCGGCTTCGGTGTCCTTCAGGTCGGTCACGTCGCGGATCGTGCCCACCAGGTATCGCTTGCCCGTGGTGGGGTCCTTATACACCGACTTGGCCGTCGAGATGTGATACAGCCGATCGTGCCAGGTGATGTCCTCTTCGCTGACCAGCCTGCCCTGCCGAAAGGCTTTCTCGTCGTTCTCCCAGAAGACCTTCGCCTGCTCGGGCGGAAACAGATCATAGTCGTTCCTGCCGATCAGCTCCTCACGGGGATGCCCCATCAGCTCGCACGACATCCGGTTGAGCATGATCCACCGGTGCTGCTCGTCCTTGATGAAGAACGGGTCCTCCAGGGCGTCCAGGGCTTCGCGGATGAACTCCTGGGTTCGCTGCAGCTTCTGCTCGGCCCGTTTCCGCTCGGCCACTTCGCTGCCGAGCTGACGGTTGGTTTCCTCCAACTCGGCGGTGCGCTCGGAAACGAGTCGCGAAAGTTGCTTTCGGCCATCGGTCAGTTGGCGTTCGGCGTTCTTGCGATCGGTGATGTCCATCATCACGCCGACCAGGCCGCTGATTCGTCCGTTCTCGTCGTGCAGCGGAGCTTTGTGGAACAGCACATCCCGCGGCGAGCCGTCCGCGCGGGTGGTGCGGTATTCGTACACTTGGCGGGCCGACTCTTCACGAAGAATCTCCGCGTCCCGGGCAGCGTACGTGTCGGCCGACGGACGATTCCAGACCTGCTGGACCGTCTTGCCGATGATCTCCTCGCGAGGGCGACCCAGGAACTCCGCGAAGGCGACATTGCAGCCGAGATAGCGACCCTGGATGTCCTTGTAGAAGATCGGCGCGGGAATCGTGTCGATCAGGGATTGCAGGAAGCGTTCCCTGTTTCCGTCAGGGCCGGGTTGTCGTTGATCGTCGCTGGCCATGGGCAGTTCCCAAGCGTTGAGATGCAGGCTGCCATCGTACCGGGGAGGCAGGCTTCTGTCACCTCGTTTCGGTCGGCCGACGGGACGGGGTCGTGGGTGACGGGCTGCGGGGAACCGGTGCATTGCGGCGAGGCGTTGGTGGTTTTTCCTTGTCAGCGAAACGCGCGGGTCGGATAGTGGAGCACAGACGCGTCCGCCCGGCCCGGTTGCCCGGCGGCAGAGAGAATATTCCAGGTCAGGGAGGTACACGAATGGCCAAGCAACTCGATAACGTCCGCAAACTCTCCAACCCCCGTGGTTCGGTCAAGAAGGCGATCACCTTCGGCGTCTGCGCCACGAGCGATCCGCGCATCGATGACGAATCCCGCCGGCGCTGCGTGAACATCGTCGAGATGGTCGCCGGCGTCATCGCCGCCGGCGTCACCATGCCCGACGGCACGCCGGTGGAGGTGGTCTTCTCCGAGATCCTCATCGACGGAGAAAAGCAGGCCGACCAGGTCGCCGCCCAGTTCAAGAAGGCCGACGTCGACGCCATCGTCGTCGCCCCCGACACCTGGGCCTTCCCGCAACTGACGCTGATCAGCCTGCTGGCCCACTTCGCCGGGGACATCCCCGTCAACATCACGTGCGGCAACTCAGGCCCCAAGCCCGGAGTGGTTTTCGCCCACGCCGTCAACGGTGCGCTCGCCCAATATGGCAAGATGGTCGCCCTGAACGTGGGCTCCTGGCCGGACACCGGGCAGAATCCCAAGATGACCGACACGACGGCAGAGGCGCTGGTCGACTGGTGCTACGCCGCCCTGACCTACGCCGGGCTCAAGGGGCGACGCGTGGTGGTCTTCGGGCACGACTCGATGGGCATGGAAACCGCACTGGCCCACGTGATACCCACCCGGAACACCTTCGGTGTGGAGATCACCCGCCTGGACATGAAACTGCTGGCCGACATGCTCACCAAGGGCGCCTACAAGCAGAAAGAGGTCGACGAGCTCCGCGCCTGGATCGACAAGCACGTCGGCAAACGCCTCGAGCTCCGCGACCAAGCCGACTCCGAGAAGTTCAACCAGTCGCTGGCGATGTACCTGATTATCCGCGACCTGATGGCCGACCTCAACGCCGTCGGCGGCGGGTTCATGTCCCAGCTTGAGTGGGGCTCCGACCGCCGCGGTACGCCGCTTCCGGTGGCCGACGCGATGGAAAGCCTCTTCAACTCCACCTTCGACCACAACGGCGAGAAGGCCCCCATGCCCTACGCCACCGAAGCCGACGTCCAGGGCCTGCTGACCCAACTGTTCATGACGTGGCTGTCGGGCGGGAATCCGCCGCTGTTCATGGACTTCCGCAAGGTATGGGAGCCGTGGGAGATCAAACAGCTCGCCGAGAAGACCGGCGTGAAGGTGCCCAAGAATGCCCTCTGGGCCCAACGCGGGTTCGTGGACGGCGATAACTCCGGCTCGGCAAGCTTCAACTGGGCCGGCAAGCCCGGCGAGAAGGCCTCCGCCCTGATGAAACGCGTCTCCATGCCGCTGGCCGACGAGTTCTACTTCCCCGGCGGCGGAAACAGCGTGACGTTCACCACGCCCGGCGGAATCGACGGGATCGCCGCACGCATGACCTACTCAGCCATGAACAATATGTTCAGCCTCATCTGGGACGAAGCCTCCACCACCGAAATGCCCGAGAAACTCGCCCACGCCGTGGCGAATACCTCCACGCCCACCTGGCCTCACACGTGGGTCGTGCCCAAGTACGCCACGATGGCTGAATACAAACAATACGCACCGGCCAACCATTTCCACATGACCTGGGACCTCAAACCCGCGCGGCTGCAGTATTGGATGGACCTCACCAACGTCCTGTCCGTCGCCCCGTGGGTCGAGCGGCCGGCCCTGGTGCCCGGGACCGATCGCCCCCAGCCGCTGGCGCATCTGATCAATGGCGGAGAGATCCAGGCGAAAATGCTGCTGGCTGGGAAGTAACAGGCCACTGAAAAACCTGCTGCCGCACACTACCGCCCCCGTCGGAACCCACCGGCGGGGGCGTGTTTGCCACGGCACGGGTCTGGGCCATGTCAATGGTGGGCTGCAATCACTTGTCCAGCACCTCGCGGACCTTTCTGCAGAGTTCGTTCGGGGAGAAGGGCTTCTGAATGAAGTCCACGCCTTCGTCGAGTACGCTGTGGTGGGCGATCACGTTGGCGGTGTAGCCGGACATGAACAGCGTCTTGAGGTCGGGGCAGAGTGATTGCAGTTCTTCAGACAAGGTGCGGCCGTTCATTTCGGGCATGACCACGTCGGTGATAAGCAAGTGCATCTTGCAGTCGTACTCGCGCATGACGCGCAAGGCCTCGCCCGGCACGGAGGCGGTCAGAACGGTGTAGCCCAGACGTTCGAGCATCGCCCGGGCCAGGCTCAGGATGGCAGCTTCGTCTTCGACGACGAGGATGGTTTCGTGTCCGCCCATCGGCGCTGCGTCGCTTCTTGAAGCTTTTGTCTTGTACGAGGAGCCGGCCTCTATCGCGGGAAGGTAAATGCGGAAGGTCGTGCCGTTGCCCGGCTCGCTGTAGACATTGGCGAATCCGCCATTCTGCTTGACGATACCATAGACCGTAGCCAGCCCCAGGCCCGTGCCCTCGCCAACGCCCTTGGTGGTGAAGAAGGGCTCGAAGATATTGGCGCGGGTTTCTTCGTCCATGCCGCAGCCGTCGTCGCTGACGGCCAGCATCACGTAGTCGCCGGGAAGGAACCCCGCGTGGGCCGCACAGTATGCATCGTCGAAACAGATATTGGCGGTTTCGATGGTGATTTTACCGTTGGCGTGTCCGATGGCGTCTCGGGCGTTGACCGTCAGGTTGGCGAGCATCTGATCCACTTGTCCGGGGTCGATGCGGACCGGAGCCAGCCTCCCGCCGGGCTTCCAAAGCAGGTCGACGTCTTCGCCGATGAGGCGTTCGAGCATCCTGAGCATCGAAGCGATGGTTTCGTTCAGGTCGAGCACCTTGGGCGCGACGGTCTGTTTGCGGGCGAAGGCGAGCAACTGGCGCGTCAGGTTGGCCGAGCGTTCGGCGGCCTTTTGTATCTGGTCCAGATCACCGCGCAGGGGGCTGTTGTACGGCACGTGGGCAAGCATCATTTGAGAATGGCCGAGGATCACGCTGAGCATGTTGTTGAAGTCGTGGGCCACACCGCCCGCCAGTCGCCCGACCGACTCCATTTTCTGTGACTGGGTCAATTGGGCGCCGAGCCGCTGGCGCTCTTTCTCGGCCTGCTTTTGCTCGGTAATATCCCTTACCCACTCCATGAACATCTCGACGTTGTTGTCTTTATCGAGCAACGGGATGACACGCAGATCCACCCATGTTCCATCCGGTAATTCGGCTTCTTCATGGATTGGTTCCCGGCTTTCCAGAACAGTCACGGCCCGGCAGCCGGGGCAAAGCCCATCGAGGCCCCGATAGGTCTTATAGCATTTTGTGTTCACCAGCCGGTTGTCCTCCGGGACCGCGGCAAACCCATGCCAGTTACTGTAGAGAATATCCATCTCAGGGCTGTGAATCGAAATCATGTCCGGTACCACGCCAAGCATTCTCTGAAATCGCCGTTCGCTTTCGGTCAGGGCTTCCTCGGCCTCCTTACGCTCGGTAATGTCTTCTATCGTGCAAACAATGCGGTCAATGCATCCCTCCTGGTTCTTCAGAGGAGCTGCGTTGACGCTGAGAATCCGTCGTTGGCCGTTCGGCCACACGATGGCGTGTTGCACGCGATGCACGGCCTCTCCGGTACGCAGCACACGATGCACGGGAAGGTGTTCGTCCGGGAATTGCGTGCCGTCAACCGCTGTGATCTCCCAATCCGCATCGTTATAGGTTCGTCCGCGAATCGCACTCTTACTGAGTCCCAGTACATCTTCCGCCAATCGATTCGCGAATTCCACGACGCCGTCCCGGTTTACAATGGTAATGCCCAACGGGCCATGGTCGATGATGCTTCGCGACAGGTCGCGTTCATTTCGGGCTTCCTCTTCGGCCTGCTTGATCTCCGTGATATCGGTATGTGTGCCGAACATGGACAGGGGCTTGCCCTCGTCATTGCGGGTCATGACGCGCCCCCGGTCGAGTATCCAGACCCAATGGCCGTCCTTGTGCTTCATGCGGAATTCGCATGTGTAGTCGGTCGTTCGGCCCTCGACGCAGTCTGCCAACGCCCGGCTCGCCCGGGGGAGGTCTTCGGGATGAACCAGCCGCTCCCAGGTCGTGTAGTCGTAAGGCGTCAGTTCTTCCAGCGTGTATCCGAGCATGGCCGCCCATTGCTCGTTGAAGACGGTCTCATTGGTCTGGACGTTCCACTCCCAGGTTCCCAGGCCCGAGCCTTCAATGACGAGGCTCATACGCTGTTGGCTTTGCTCGTGCCTGCGAGTCGCGGCGATCTTGTGCAGGGCGAAGCCCAAATCGTCGGCTACCTCGTTGAAGAGGTCCTGTTCTTCGGCATCCCGGGCGTAGGCCGCGGGGACGGAGGCCGTCAGGACACCGAAGGTCACGCCGTCGAACACCAGGCGGCGCGCCAGGCCGGCGCGTCCGCCGTATTCGCTGTGCAGGGGGCAGCCGGGACAGTCGGCGGCCGGGTCGTTCACTACGTGTGTGTCTTTGCCCTCCATCGCGCGATTCATGCAGTCCGGGAATTCTCCTTGATCGAGACGCTCGCGCAGGCGCTCGAACCCGCCATCGAAGCCGCCATCGAAGCCTGCGGCCGCTGCGGCCGCCACCGGCCCGGGTTCGGACAAGCCCAGCCCCCCAGCCGCCTCGCCGCCCAGCAGAGCGATCCAGGCGTTGTGATAACCCATGGTCTCGGTCAGGTTGACGCAGGCCTTCTCGATCAGGCGGCGGGGGTCGTCTTCGGACACGATGAGTTGGTTGACATTGCGAATGCCCAACAGCACGCGATAGATATGATTGAGCCGGTCGTTGGAAGCATCCGGTTCGCCGGTCGACGCATCGGTGCCGACCCCCGCATCGGACTTGTTGCCCTCACGTTTGCACGCAGCCTTGAAACGGGCGTCTTTCTTCTTTCGCATGGGCGTTGTGCCTCCGCTATACGGGCTTCATGCCCGGCTTGACCCTGGTCCCTTTTGAGGACAGAATCCGCGCAGGACATCTGCTGATGAGAAGAGACCTGGCTAGCGCAAAAGCGGTAGCGGATATGGAACGCCGGTCACCTCTTCGCATCGCGCCTTGGCAAGGTGGTTGACCGCTCGCCGAGAGTCTTCATCATATTCGTTGGCGGGCGGCACTGCAAGGGAGACGCGCAGGTCCAGCGGGATGTGGGGATCCGAAAGGAGCCCTGAGGTCCGAGGGGGCACTCACGCGTAGGAGTGCAGCCCGGCCAGCAGGTAGTTCACCACGATCCAGTTGAACAGCATCGCCGCGGCCCCCAGCAGGCACAGCCAGGCGGTGAGCAAGCCGCGTCGACGCGGCTCGCCCACGCGCAGCCTCACGTGCCAAGCCACCAGGAACACGCCCCAGGTCAACAGGGCCCAGGTCTCTTTGCGATCCCACCCCCACCAGCGGTTCCAGGCGAAGTCCGCCCAGACGGCGCCCAGGGCGATGCCCACTCCCAGCGTCCACACCGTCGGCGGGACGGCCAGCGCGTGGAAGCGGTCCAGCCCGGCGAGAACGCTGTCGGGTCGGGTCGGTCCGGGCGAGCGCGGCGACGCGGCCGAGAGCACGAGGTACAGTACCCCCGTCACGGCTGTCATGGCGGCCAGGGCATGTCCGAGAATGATGATGCCCACGTGGGCGGCCATGATCGGCGAGGAGAGGATGCCCACCGCCGCCGACGGGGTGGCGTTCATGCCCAGCGGGAACAGGGCGCCGCACAGCATACCCGCCGCGGCGACGGCAGAGCCCGCCAGCGGCCAGATTCCACGTCGGCTGAAAGGCTCGGCCAGCAGCCCGCCGGCGGCGGCGGCGAGGCAGGCGGCGGTGACGGCTTCGAACTGGTTCATGATCGGCGGAAGATACCAGGGCCCGCCGGTCAACACCCATCTCGCGACGAATCCCCCGGCCAGGACGGCCGTGGCGACGGCAGCAACGATCAGCCCGCCGATGCGCCAAATTCGGCGAGGCCTGAGGTCGGCCAGCGCCGCCAGCAGCAGGGCCGACGCCAACGCGAAGGCGATCCAGGTGAACGTCGTGCGGTCCAGCCGGTTGTACCACAGCTCCAGCTCGCGGCGCGACGGCGAGGCGACCTGCTCACCGGCGGCACGTTCGATGCGGTCGGTGAGAGTACCAACGGCGCGGTTCACCCGCTCGGCGTCGCGGAGGGTCCAGGCGGCGGCGAGCGTTTCCCAGGCGGCCCGGACGGAGGGGGCTGTATCGACGTGTTCGGCGTCCATGGGCGGCCAGGCGTTGTTCTCCCCGGGGGCGAGGCGGAAGGCTTCGTCGGCAAGCCAGGCGTCGAGACGTGCGCGGAGCCGATCGATCGGCACGCGGAAGCCCGGCCGGGTTGCGAGCTGTTGCAGCGCGGGGGCGAGGTTGGGCAGGTCGCCGGCGGCGCGGAGTTGTTCGACCGTCGCGCGCTCCATGAGCAGGCGAACCATCGCGGATTCATCCATCAGGCAGGCCGGCGGAATTCGTCTGCTGCGGCGGAGGGTCTCGGCGAGCTCGGTGGGAAGCTCGCCGGTGAGGGCTTCGCGCATCCGCTTTTCGCGGACGGGCAGGATCGCCTTGGTGAGATAGGCCCCGGTGTTGAAGACCATCTCGAGCATCGCCGGGGCGGGCGCGACGCCGTCGATTTTCGCGGTTCCCATCGAGCGGCGAAGATGGTGCCGGGCCAGGGTGTCCAGAATGGCGGGTCGGCCTTGGTATCGCAGCGGGAGTTTCGCCAGCGCGTCGGCCTCGACCTCGGCGAGGAATGCCCGCGTCTCGGCGTCCCAGACTGGTTGGCCCGCTGGGGCGAGCGGGGCGCTCAGGGCGAGCGCCGTAAGCATCGCGAGCGTGCGAAGGGCGGTCATGGGCGCCTCCTTCGCCGGAGGATCGGCTTGACGAGCATCGCCCACGTAACTCCCGCGAGCATCAAGGCCAGCCCTGTCCAGATCACACCCAGGGCGGGGCGGGTCGTGACGGTCAGGCGGATGGTGGTCGGGTCGGCCGGGTCGGGCGACCAACTGCCCTGGTTCAGCTGGAACGGGCCCACCCGCACGGGCTGATTGAGACGGAGCGTTTCGCGTTTGGCGTTTCCGTCGGTGCCGATGAGCAGATCGCAGACGTAGTCCCGGGGAATCACCGAACCGGGCTGGGCGTGGTAGGTCGCCTGGGTGATCGTGACCGTCGCACCGAGGTCCATCGCCGCCCGGCCGAGATGGAGATCGAGCGATCGCCCGTCCGGCAGCCAGACGCGTTGAGGGCGTTCTTCCAGCGGGTACGGCGTGAAGGGCAGGATGCGTCGCCGGGTATGGTCGGCGGTGGAGAGCTCGACCACCGCGGCGCGTTGTTTCGGGCCGTGACCGTCCGGGATGGTGCGCAGCGTCGGCTGGGCGTGGGCGAACCGCTCCAACAGCCGCACGCGCAGCCGGCGGTCGGCTACGCGGACGACGGCCTGCCCGTCAGAGTCGAAGGCGACGTGCGAAGTGGATCGGTCGGCCCGTCGGACCAGCAGCGTCGGTTCGAGCGTGGGCCCCCACAGCAGCGTGATGCGGTCGTGTCCGGCGACGAGCGGGCCGGGGCGGGCGAGCGTGGCGAGCTGATCGGCGTTGGCGTCGCCGTCGAAGGACATGGTCCACCCGGCGCCGGTAAGCACAGCCGTCCGTTCGTAGGCATTGCAGAGCACCCCGCGGGTGGTGTTTGTTGTGTCGATGACGGCCACCCGTGCTGCGGGAATGTCGACCGGCGCGTCGTCGGTCCACACCTCCTGGAGCATGACGGCCGGCAGGAGCTTCACCGCACGCAGACGCACTCCTTCCAGCGGCTGATTGACAGGCACGTCGACCTCCATCGGCTCGCGAAGTTGGGCCGGCCAGTCGATGGGCGTCTGTCGCATGGACGTGCGGTCCGACGCGCCGGCTGCGATGGCGGCGGTGCCGTCCATGTAGGCGTAGCTGACGGGCGTGAAACCCTCCCGGCTGCGGACGAACAGGGCGTCGCCTTGCACGTGGGCGGCGGCGTACCACGCGCCGCCGAGGATCAGTACGATCGCTCCTGCGTGTGCGCACCAGGCTCCCAGCGTAGTTAAGCCCAGGGGGATGCGACGGCGCGTGACAATCGCCATCGACGCGCACAGCAGGCCCACCAGCACAAGGAGAATCGGGTGGCGATACACCCCCTCCGGCGTCGTGCCCAGCAGCTCGGCAGCCTGGTGCGTCCAGACCGATACCCACGCGAGATACACCCACAGCGCGCCGACCACCCCCAAGGCGGCACGGGTAGAACCGGCGGCCCGGAGGACGCGGACAGGCAGCGATGGATGGTCTGGCTGATGGATCTGCTTCATGGGCGGTCCGGGTGCGGGTGTCCCGTTTTTATACGCAGTTGACGCGGGCGGGGCAAGACGCCTCGGCGGCGGGGTTACTTCCGGTCGGTGTCGTTGGTGGTCTTGCGGAGCATGGGCAGGTAGCGGTAGTAGACCTCGAGGGTGAGGGTGGCCATCGCGGTGGAGTACACTCGTCCGCCGCGGTCGGCCCATTTGCCTTTGGGGTCCCAACTGCCCGCAGCGGCGCCGCGGGTGTTCTGGCGTTTCACCAACGAGTCGCGCAGCTGGGCGTTCCACTTTTCCCAGTGATCGTCCTCCAGTTGCATCAGCGCCAGCGAGCCGTAGTACCAGTAGTAGAAGTTCCGGTCGCGCGTGGGCCCTCGGCTGAAGATTGTCTTTGCAGCCGCGGCGGTCTGTTCGTCGTCGAGGGTCTGCCCCAGCAGGATCCGCGCGAAGACGCCCTCTGCCGTCATGACCGGGGTGGGTTTGCCTCCCTGATAGGCCGACAGAACCCGCCCGGGCCCGCTGCCGCACTTGGCCAACCACTTGCGGGAGAGCTTTCGGCTGCCGTCGGGAATCTTGAAATCGCCGGTCAGCTCTGCCGACCGCATCGCCATCACCTGCCAGCCGAACACGCTCGTGTCGCTGTCGCGGTGTCGCGGGGTATACCGCCAGCCCCCGTCGCGGCGGTTCTGGGCGGACACGCAGAATTTGGCGGCCTTCACTGCCGCGGCGCGGATCTTCTTGTCGTCGGTCATGCCGGCGGCCTCCGCCAGCGCCAGGGCGGCAATGCCGTGATTGTACATCCGGTCGTTGCCGGCCTTTTGGCCCATGAGATTGCCGTCGTCGCCCTGGTTGGTCACGAGGTAATCCAACGCCCGGGTGATGGTCTTCCTGTAGGGTCCGTCCTTGGTGTGGGTGTGATCGTGGCCGAGGAAGCACAATGTCGCCAGCCCCGTCAGGGCCATGTCTTTTGAGGAGGTTGAATCGCGTTTTCTCTTCTTGCGGTCGACGGCGGCCTTTCCTTTGACGGTCCATTGGCCTTTGTCTTCCTGGGTTTGCTGGAGGAACTTCAGCGCTCGTTCGACGGCGGCTTCGGACTTCTCGGATCCGCCGAACGCCTTCACCAGCCGAGGTCGCATTTCCACCGATCGTTCGAAGAACGACGGCGGGGCGGTCAGTCGTCCCGGTTCCAGCTTGCCGGAGGGCTGCTGGGGCCGAAGTCGGATGGCCAACTCGCTGGTGAATTGGCTGGCGGGGCGAGGCTGACGGGTCGGCGCGACCGGTTGGCGCACGAGTGATTCGCTGGACCGCTCGACCGGACGGACGGGGGCGGGGGCGACCTCGGCAGGGTCGACCGGATCGGTCGACGCCGGCTCGATGGCTGCAGCGACCATGGGGTCGGTCGGTTCGATGGCGGTCACGTTGGTGCGTTCGACCTGCTCGTTGAGGCGGGCGCCGGCCAGGGCGGGCAGCGTGACCGTCCGTGCGCGGGGCGCCGTGGGCAGCTCGGTCGGCTGGGTCGGTTCGTCGGCTGCTCGGCGGGTAACGGCGGGGTTGGCTGCCACCTTGAGCTCGGTGGTTTCGACGGTCAAGCTCGGGGCAGCGGTGACGGCAACCGGGGTCGAAGGTGCTTCGGGCGTGGGCTCGTCGGTTCGGGCGGGGGCGTCATCGGCATCGCGATCCGTAATGACAGGGGCGTTCGGCTCGGAGGTGTTGACGGCCTTGGTGGCCAGCAGCGATGCCTCGATGTCGAGGCGGTCTTCGGGGATCGGCGGGGCCGGCTCTGCGGTGGGCTGAATCTCCAGGGGGCGCGAGGCGATGGTCGCCTCGGAGGGCACGACCGGTTCGGATTGCGGCCGGGCGGGCGTGGGCTGGGCGACGTCGAGTGTGTCCGGTGCCGTTTCGATCGGCGGGGTGTCCTCGGCGGGGGGGGCGTCCTGGGGCGTTTCGGTGGGTTCGGCGGGTTCGGTTTCCTGCCGGCGCACGCGTTGGGGGGCGGGCATGTTGACGGCGATCGTTTCGGGCGAGACCTCGCTGACGGGCGGCTCGACGATCTCGGCGGGTTGGCGACTCTCAACCGGCGTGGTCGGCTGAACCGTCTGCACGGTGGGCTGCACGCGGGAATCGGGGATGTTCTGTTCGACGGGCTTGGGGGCGGCCCGTGGCGGGGTGGTCTCGGCGGAGGTCTGCACGTCGGCCAACGTCGGGTCGGCCACCGGAAGCCCGGCGTCCACGCGACGGATGTCCATCCGCATCTGCACCTCTCGCGAGATTTCCATGTTGACCGAGGTGATCAGGCCGGCCTCTTCGGCGACGTACTCGACGACCTGGGCGGAGACCACGATGAATCCCAGCAGCACCGTCAGCAGTACGTGAGCGAGGATCGAGAGCAGCACGCACTTCTGCAGGAGGCTGAAGTGTCGGTAGTCGGCCGCCTTGAGGAACAGCAGCATGGGGATCAGCGCCGCCAGGCCGACCAGCAGGACCCAGTGGCTCCAGTGGAGATCGGGCAGGCCTCGGGCGACGTGGTCGACGAAGACTTCGCGCGATCGCGAGCGGACCAGATCGTAGCCGCCCTCGCCGGCGGCATCGGTGCTGTAGATCATCGAGAACCCGTCGGCTGAGAGGTACGGGTCGGTCTCGTTGGCGGGCGTGTTGATGGGTTTGCCCAGGGGCGTCAGGTCGCGGATTTCGTCTTCGACGAGTCGTCCCCGGTAGAGGTCGAACCCGCCCATCCCTCCGGGCCGATTGGACGCGAAGGTCAGCAGGGCCCCGTCGGGCGAGAAGCTCGCGCCGCCTTCGTGGTAGTCGCTGCCGGCGCCACGGATGGGGACGGGTTCGGCGTAAATGTGTTCGAGCGGCGCGTTGGCGTCGGTCAGCGGGTCGGGGCGTTTGGGGGAGGCGACGTACAGGTCGTAATCGCCGTCGCGGTGGTGGCGAATGGTGGCCTTCCACTCGTTGGCGTTCGGGTCGTCCTCGAGAATGTGGCGGTTCGAGGCGAACACCACCCTGCCGTCGGGCGCCACAGCCGGGCTGAACTCATTGGCCGGCGAGTTGACGGTGCGCAGGTTGACGGCAGGCCCCCAGCCGTCGGGCGTTCGGCGGGCGGCGTAGAGGTCGTACTCGCCGACCCCGCCGGGGCGGTTGGAGTAGAACAGCAGGACCGACCCGTCGGGGCTGAGGCGCGGTCCCAGCTCGTCGTAGCCGGTGTTGATGGCGGTAAGCGGGACGGGCTTGGACCAGCCGGTGTCGGTTCGGCGGGCGGTGTAGAGGTCGGCATTGGCCCCGGGCAGTCCTCGCACGAAGTAGACGCGTGTCTCGTCGGGGGACAGGGACGGCTCGTACTCTTCCTCATCGGAGTTGAGGGGGCCCTGCAGCGGGTGGGGTGGGTCCCACAGCACCCGACGGATGGGCTGATCGGCCGGGGCGACCTGCTCGCCGGTGGCGGTCACCCACACGGGTTCACCGGCGAGGTAGTACCACGCGCCGGCGGCGATGAGCAGTGCGATCAGCGCGGTGACACCAAACGCCAACGCCCACCAGCGGGCTCGCCGGTCCGGTGGGGCGCTGTCGGATTGTCTGGTTTTGGTGGCCATCTCGGGCGGTCCGATGCGCTATTCCTCGGGCAGGAGTTCGGGGTTGGTGGCGAGGTATGCGATGTTGGCCTTCTTGATGCCTTTCTTCAGGCAGAGGTTCATCACGCCGGCGAAGTACTTGACGATGCTCTTCTCGTCGGCCCGGATGAGGACTTCGCGGTCCGGGTCGTCGCGGACGATGGTCTCGAGCATATCGGTGAGTTCGGCGCGTTTGATCACTTCCCCCGAGACCTTCAGCGTACCGTCTTCCATGATGTTGACGATCAGTTGTGGCGGCGGGGCGGAGATCGGCTGCATCGAGGCGGTCTCGGCGAGCTTGAGTTCCGCTTCCCGCTCTTCCTCGGCGAACGTGGTGGCCACCAGGAAGAAGATCAGCAGCAGGAACACCATGTCGATCAACGGCATGAGGTTGATCGGCTCTTCGCCGCCGGATTGTCTGGAAAGGATGGACATGCTTGCCTCCTACGTGGTAGCCGGTGCTGCCGGTGCGTTGGCGCCGGGCATGGGCGAGTCCGACGTTTCGGACGCGAGGGTCGGTGCGAGCGGGGCCTCGTCGCCGAAGTGGTGTTCCATGAGGTAGAGGCTGGTGTCGTCCATTTCGGTGACGATGCGGTCGATCTTTCCCTGGAAGTAGTAGTAGAAGATCAGGCAGGGAATGGCGATACCGAGTCCCGCGAAGGTGGTGACGAGGGCTTCGTAGATGCCGCTGGCCAGTTCCTCGGTTCGCTGACCCATGCCGATCTGGGAGGTGACCTGGAAGGCTTCGATCATACCCCAGACGGTGCCCAGCAGCCCGAGCATGGGCGCCACAGCCGAGATGCCATACAGCATACGCAGGTTGCGGCGGAGCTTGGCGACCTCGCCGGCGCCGGCGTTTTCGATGGCCTGCTCGGCGGTTTCCTCGCCCTTGGGCAGCTTGCGCAGACCGGCTGCGGTGATCCGGGCGATGGGGCTGGGGTTCGCCCGGCAGTAGGCCAGCCCGTTTTTGCGGGGTTCACCGGTATTCAGGGCGGTTTCCAGCCCGTCGATGAACCCGTCGGGGATCGCCGCCCGCCGCCGCAGTGCGACCAGGCGTTCGACGATCAGCGCCAGACCCATGAGGCTGCACAGGCCGATCGGCAGCATGAACCATTGGCCCTTGCCCAGCAGTTCCAGGAGCGAGAGTCTGTCCTGTCCGTTGTTGCCGGCGTCGGCGGCGTTCTGGGCGATCGCCAGGCTGAACGTGCCGGCCGACGCGATCACCCCCGCCACGATCAGCCAGGCCGGGATCCGTTGCAGTGCTTTGTGAATGTGCCTCACGAATAGGTCTCCTTGTTGTAACCGGCAACTGGCATCCAGCGACTAGTAACCAGCAGCTAGCATCCAGCGACTAGTAACTAGCAGCTAGCATCCAGCGACTAGTAACTAGCAGCTAGCAACTAGCGACTAGTAACTAACAACTAATGACTAACAACTGATGACTCAATACCCCGCTTTCGCCAGCGCCTCGATGCGTTTGCCTGCCATCTCAG
>JBKHCL010000157.1:0-5527 GCA_046541875.1 Phycisphaerae bacterium
ACCGAATGAATGGCCAAAACATGGTCGGCTGTGGATCGCGGCTTCGCCCGACCAGAAACGAAGTCACACAGGAACGCCGACAGACTTCGGCGATGGCTGCCGGTCCAGACTTTGCACACCGCCCGTATGCTCGGCGAGGCAGGCTGCTACAATTCGGCGTTGGATCGGACCCCTTTCGAAAGGACACCATGATGCGCCGAACACACATCGCAGTTCTCCTGATCGCCCTGTCGGGCGGCGCGTGGGGATGCGGAGACAGCCACCCGGACCACGACGCCAACCGGCCGACGACCCAGCCAATGGCCGCCGACGCCAACGCATGGGAGGCCTTCAATGCCGATGGGTTTCTTGCCGGCAGCGGGGAATCGCTCCTGCCCCAGCGCGAGGGCGGGCGGTACTTCACTCCCGTTCGCCAGCCGGTCGAGGAACGCATGGAGAAGCTCAAGCTGCCCGATGGCTTCCGCATCGCAATCTGGGCCAAGGACCTCGGCAGACCCCGGATGATGGCGACCGGATCCGACGGGACCGTCTACATCACCCGCCCTCGGAGCGACGACGTGATCGCTCTGCGCGACGCCGACAACGACGGCAGGGCCGATGGCGAACCCACCATCGTCTGTGAGCTGGACGAGGTGCACGGGATCTACATCCATGAAGGCAGGACGGTGTACCTGGCCACAGTGGGGGAGGTGTTCACCTGCAAGATTCGCGGCGACGGCAGTTGGACCAAGCCTCAGCGCATCCTCACCGGCATGCCCACCGCCAGCGGGCACCACAATCGCACGCTGGCGATCGGTCCGGACGGCAAGCTGTACATCACGGTCGGATCCACCTGCAACTGTTGCTGGGAGGAGAATTTGGAAAATGCCACGATGCTCATCGCCGATCCGAACGGGGCGAACCGCGAGATCTTCGCGCGAGGCCTGCGGAACACGATCGGGTTCGGCTGGCATCCCAAGACCGAACAACTGTGGGGCATGGACCACGGGATCGATTGGCTGGGCCCGAACACGCCCCCCGAGGAACTCAATCACATCGAGCGCGGGCATCACTACGGCTGGCCGTGGGTGTACGGAAACCGCAACACCATCGGCATCGAAAAGCACGAGGCGATCGGCTCGCTGAAGGAGTTCGCCGGGAAAACCACTCCCCCGGTGCTTGGCTACCAGGCCCACGCTTCGCCGCTGCAGATGGTGTTCTACACGGCAGAGGCATTTCCCGAGGCGTACTACAACGACGCGTTCGTGGCATTTCACGGCTCATGGAACCGCAGCAATCCGGTGGGCTACGAGGTGGTGCGTATCCGCTTCGACGACGCCGGTCAACCCCGGGCGTTCGAGCCGTTCGTGACGGGCTTCCTGCAGGACCGCCCGCAGGGGACGACCACGTTCGGCCGACCGTGCGGCCTGGCGGTGACGCGCGAGGGCGACCTGCTGATCGGCGACGACACGACCGGCGTGGTCTACCGCGTATGGTACGAAGGCTGAGGCGCCGGTCCGTCCCAACCCGGCCGACACCGGGGGCGAAAGGACATCGATTTCGGCAAACGGTCTCCGGCGCGGTCCATCGCCTGCGGCTGCAAAGATCGTCTGTAACGGAGAATCTCACGAAGAAGGGGTGCTACAGGCACGTCCATGGGGTAGTGTATCACCCATCGTCTCCGGCCGAACGCGGGGGCGATGCACTTCAGAACGAAGGGAACACCGACATGGCGATGATACCGCTGCGTGTGGACGTGCCGACCGACCGCACGCCCTGGGTGAACTACGCGCTGATGGGACTCTGTGTGCTGTGCTACTTCGCAGCCCCGCCGGGGAGCGAATCCTTCTACGACATGGCCGGGATGCAGGTAACCGAGACCTTCTTCGGCGACGAGGTTGTCTTCCCGTCCAAGCCCACGTGGATCATCGGGTTCACCTCTCTCTTTGCTCACGCCGGGCTGATCCACCTCGTCGGGAACATGCTGTTCCTGTGGATTTTCGGCAACGCGATAAACTACAAGTTCGGCCATCTGGGGTACGCGGCGGTCTTCCTGCTGGGGGGATGGCTGGCGTATATGATCCACCTGGAGTACGAAGGCGGGCCGGCCGTCGGGGCCTCCGGCGCCATCTACGCCGTCATGGGCGCGTTTCTGGTATTCTTCCCACGCAACGACATCACGGCGGTCTGGGTTTTCCTGCCCATCGCGACCCGCACGTTTACCGTCTCCAGCGGATGGCTGCTGGTGTACTTCATCGGCTGGGACATCCTGTACCTGACAGTGGGAGCTGATGCGGGCGTGGCATTCGCAGCCCACGTGGGCGGGTTCGTCTGCGGATTGCTGGCAGCCGTTGCGCTGGCGGCTCTGGGCGTAGTGCGGGCAACCCAGGACGAGCAAACGCTGTTGGGCCTCCTGCGACGGGGCTGAGGCGGCCGTTCAGGCTTCCAGCGGATTGCCGGAATCATGCGGCGATGAAAGACGAACTCGCGGTCCATCCCATACCCGCACCCAGCGTCTGAGCTTGCCGCGCGCCAAGGTCAAGATGTCGCCCTGTATTCCAACGAGTCGGACGGGGGAGTTCTTCGCAGACGTCTATGATGTACTGAGCGAACCGACATCCGAGTTCAACAGGAGCGACAAGATGGATATCCATCTCAAAGAGTACTTTGACTCGGCCCGCGGGCTGGGCATTCTGGCGACCGCCAATGACGCCGGCGAAGTGGATGCCGCGATTTACGCCCGGCCTCACGTGATGGACGACGATACCGTCGCATTCATCATGGCCGACAGGCTTTCCCACGCGAACGTCACGAGCAACCCCAACGCGGCCTATCTCTTCCGGGAAGACGGCGAGGGATATCGCGGCGTGCGCCTGCACCTGATGAAACTGCACGAGACCGACGACCCCGACGCTGTCGACGCGATCCGCCGCAAGCCCCTGCCCGCCGAGTGCAACGTGGACGAAGGAAGCCGCTTCCTGGTGCATTTCCGCGTCTCCCGCGTCCGGCCGCTCGTGGGTGGGTGAGAGGCAAGAAAATCACCTTGACCGCCGGTGAGGCTGGGGTATCATGCGTTTGTTCGGTCGATGAGTGTCGGCCGACATGATCAACCTTTATGGCCACCGGAAAGGGGCACGCATATGGCTACGGTCCTTGTGACATGCTCGAGCACTTCGTGCTCCCGGTGGGTGTGCGCATAGGTTTCTGACCGCACGCGCCCTGGCCGATCGGCCAACCCCTCCTGAATCGCGACGTCGCTCCCTCTCTTGATTCATCGCACGCGGATTCCCTGCGCCGCCACCATCGGCTGCGCGCGTACAGACCGACACCGAACCCGTCTCCGCCACGCGGAGACCTTGCCTGAAAGGGACGTTTATGAGGGCCGTCATCCTCCCAGCCGAAATCCGTAAGCCGTACAGATTCACCGCAACATCCACTGGGAGAAATACCCGTGAAACAGAAGAACCCTATCCCGGACGCCCCCGCGGCGTTCATTTGTGACCATTGCAGCCGAACCGTCGTCCCAGAAGCGGGGGGCACGCGACATCGCAACCACTGCCCCCACTGCCTCTGGAGCGTGCATCTGGACATCCAGCCCGGCGATCGCCGGTGTGGCTGCCGGGGCGAGATGGAGCCGATCGCCGTATGGATTCGGCGTGGCGGCGAGTGGGCCATCATCCATCGCTGCCGGAGTTGCTCGACGTTGCGGTCCAACCGCATCGCCGGGGACGACAGCGACGTGGTCTTGATGTCCCTGGCCGTTCGGCCGCTGGCGATGCCCCCGTTCCCACTGGACCAGTTGGGACGGACCGGCGGCTGATGAATGGGGCGGGTATGGTGCCCGTGTGCTGTCCCTGGCACGGGCATCCTGTCCGGATATATCAGCAACTGGAAGCCAGCAACTAGAACCTGGAGACTAACAACCAACAACCAACGACTAACAACTGGAAAGTATCTCCTTATTCCACAAGCGCATCGCGGTCGTGGGAGAAGGCGGCGCGTTTGTCTTTCCAGCTTTCGTCGCCGCTGCGGAGGACTTTGCCGACGGCCCGGAGGGTTTCGACGTCTTCGGGGGGGATCTCACCCGAAGGCCTCGGGCCGGTGTTGATCAGCAGATTGTAGTTGCGGCGGTGGGCTTCGGCCAGTTTGGCCAGCACGTCGTCGGGTGTGGCGTGGACCTCTTCGTTCTTCGTATGCCACGCCCACGACCAACTCAGCGTATCGCAGATCTCATTGTCCTTTTTGGCGTTCTTCTCGACCACCCGCTGATGCAGGGCAGCCGCCTCGGGCCCGAGCCGATCGGCCACCTTTTTCATCCCCAGGCTGCCGGTGCGTTCGGGGGCGGCGAAGTCCTCCTCGCCGGTGGCGCCGGCTTTGAAGGAGATCAGCGCCTGGGGCTGAAGCTCGCGGATCAGGGCGTAGGTCTCGTCGATGGGGAACATATCCGGAGCGGAAAGGTACGCCATCAGCGGATCGAACCACATGCCCGCCACCGGCCCGTAGTTGGTGAGCAGCTCGCCGATGTGCGCGTGGGCCGTCTCGATGTACTTCTGGAAATCCGCCGGCTCGGAGAACTTGTGTCGCGGATCGGGCTGGTCGTAATTCGGGCGGGCGCGGTCGAAGTACTCGTTCGTGAAGAAATACGGGTGCCGCCAGTCCAGCCCGTAAGAGTAGTAGATGAAAAAGCCCAGCTTCTTGGCAGCGCACTGCTCGGCCAGCTCGGCGATGAGGTCTCGGCCGGCCGGCGCTTGGACGGAGTTGAACTCCGGTTCGGCGGCGGAGTCCCACAGGCAGAACCCGTCGTGATGCTTGGCTGTGATGTTCACGTAGCGGGCGCCGGCATCGAGGGCGAGATCGGTAATGAAGTCCGCATCGAATTTCTCGGCGGTGAACTGGTCGATGAGCTTCTCGTACTCGTCGAGGGGCATGGCCTGGGTGTAGAGGCCCCAGTCGCCGTGGCCGTGAAGACTCATCACGCCGTAGTGCATGAACAGGCCCAGTTGGGCGTCGGCGAACCACTCGAGGGCGGCAGCGTGGGGGTCTGCGGCGTAGGCTTCGGCGTAGTTTTCCAGGTAGCTTGGGACGGTCTGCGACATTGTGTTGTCTCCGTGGGGGTTTTCTATCGGTCTGCCGAGATGATAGCAGGTGCGTTTCAATAACGCGAGGTACGTTTTCCCCCAGCGAGATCTCTTGACACACCGCCCGACGAGGGCGATAGAATGCAGGCGGAGGCCAACTTGAGCGAACAGAGAGAACAACCCGGCCGGAAGCACCCGCCTGAGGACAGGGCTGTCCGCAATCAGCCTCTGCGCGAGGAAGTGGCAAAGAAGGTGTTCTGGAAGCGCGTCGCTGCCGGCGCACTGGCCGTAGCGGGGGCGGCCGTCACGCTGCTGGCAAGGCGGGGGCGGCGCTGAGACAGGCTTCAGGGCCCTCTCAGCTGACCATGGCCACCGTGCCCAGCAGGGCCAGGGCGATCGCGGCAAACAGGGCCATCTCCCAGACCGAGGCGACCGCGAGGCAGGTTTTCAGGAACGTTTGCATGGCTGGG
>JBKHCL010000158.1:0-5493 GCA_046541875.1 Phycisphaerae bacterium
AGAACGCGGGCAAGAGCGACGAGTCCAGCGGCATCCTGGGGACCATCAAACGCAAACTCTCCGGCGAGTAGGGCCGGCGGACCACCGGGATCGAGCCCAGCGATTCAAAACATGGAGATACGCTTTGCTGGCGTGAGTGTGTGGGTATCCGGATAACCGAGGTGGTTTGCCGGCGGAACGACTCCTGCAAACGGTTATATGCGTTCTTTTCGTGGCATGTTCTATCCCTCACCTGACGGTGGGGGCTTCATAGGTTTTTCGTGGCATGGGCTTCCAGCCCATGTATACACGGCCTGGAAGGCCATGCTACAACCGTAGGGCCCGCAACTTGTTGCGGGCGGAACGAGACGCAGGCTGCAGCCACACTTACCACGCCGGGCCCTGGAGGTCGACCGGGCCCATCGGCCAGGGGCGATCGGCGGGATAGTGCAGAACCACGTCGTCCCACCAGGGGTTGGCGGCGGGGTCCTCGGCGCGGGAGTTGGTCCAGGGGTTTTCGACGACGGCGGCGTGGAGCTTCTCGTAGAACGGCTGAACCGGGTGCGACGTCTGGAACAGGGCGTGGGTGGGCGCACCGGCGTCGACGGGTTTAAAGGCGGCCTGCACCACCGCCCGCGCCAGGCCCTTGTGGCGGAAATCCGGATCGGTGCAGACCCCGGCCAGGGCAAGCACGACCAGTGGCTCATCGGCGATGATGATCTCCCGGGTGAACGTCTCGGCCTGGGCGAGATGTCGGCCCGACTCGTCGCGCACCACGTGGAACGACAGGTTCGGCCGACCGGGCCAGCCGGCGGCAAGCTGCTCGCTGATCCAGGCGATCCGCTGATCCCGCGTTCGCCGGGGTTTGGGGAAGGCCCGGTGGTGGCAGGTCACACTGGCTTCGACGATTTCGGGCGTGACATCGGCGAGGGCGAAGCGTTCCACGACAGGTTGGCTCATTGGCAGGTTCTCCGGTGGGGTGCAGCGGGTATTGTCCTGCCGGCCGGGCCGGCGTCAAGGGATCTTCCGGGCCGGGCAAGGTTGCTTTCGTGGCGTGGCTGGGTCGGGTACCATGGACCGGTGACCCGGCGGGGTCGGCAAGCAAGCCGGCGTGGCGGGATTTCTTGGATGCGGCAGGCGGGAGAATTGCGGATGGATCCGGACACTTCGGCGACACAGCAGCAACTGGCAGCCTTGCGGGCGAACCTCGCGAAGGTCATCTACGGCAAGAGCGAAGCGATCGACATTCTGACCATCTCGCTGCTGGCGGGCGGGTCGGTGCTCATGGAAGACGTCCCCGGCGTGGGCAAGACAACGCTGGCCAAGGCGCTGGCGTCCAGTCTCGACGCGGTATTCCATCGCATCCAGTTCACGCCCGACCTCCTGCCGGCAGACATCCTCGGTTCCAGCGTCTACAACCCCCAGGGCGGGACGTTCACCTTCCGCCGCGGGCCGATCTTCTGCAACATTCTGTTGGCCGACGAGATCAACCGCGCCTCGCCGCGGACGCAGTCGGCCCTGCTGGAGGCGATGAACGAACAGCAGGTGAGCATCGAGGGCACGCGGCATGCCCTGCCCTGCCCGTTCCTGGTGCTGGCGACGCAGAACCCCGTCGACGCGCACGGGACCTATCCGCTGCCCGAGGCGCAGCTGGACCGGTTCCTGGTGATGCTGGACCTGGGCTACCCCGACGCCGACGTGGAGGCCGACATCCTCCGCTCGCATGCGCGGCGACATCCGCTTGAGGATCTCCAGCCGGTCATGGACCAGCACCTCGTTCGCGAGCTCCAGCAGCGGGTCCAGCAGGTGACGCTGGATGAGAGCATTACCGACTACATCGTCGCGCTGGTGCAGGCCACCCGGAACGAGGGTCGGCTGAAGCTGGGCGTAAGTCCGCGCGGTTCGCTCATGCTCGGCCGGGCGTCCCAGGCGGCGGCGTTTGCCGACGGGCGCGAGTTCGTCCTGCCCGACGATGTGCAGCGCCTCGCGCCGTACGTGCTGGCCCACCGCGTGATCCTGACCTCCAGGAGCAAGTACGACGGCACGAGCAAAACCGAGGTGATCCGCAACATCCTCTCCGAGGTGAAGGTTCCCACATGACCAGGCGCCGCCGGCGCAACACGAAGCGACGGGTCTCCAGCCGGGAGTTCATCCGCTTCCGGATGACCGAGTCCGGTCGTCTGCTGGCGCTGGGGACCATCGCGACGGTGATGCTCGGATCGCTCACGCTGGACATCCCGATTTTCCACCTGTGCACGGGGCTGATGGTGCTGTTCGTGGTGGCGGCGGCTGTGGGGTTTGCGTACTGGCCTCGCTGCGCGGTCCTGGGCGGGTTCGAGGGCAAAGCCGTCGCCGGCGAGCCGGTGTGGGGTCATTACACGGTGCGGAATCGCTGGGGTCTGCCGGCGTATGACGTGTCGGTGGGGCTGTTCGACCTGCCGCGCGAGATCGAGGTCATCGAGCACGCGCCGACGGCGCATCGCCTGGCGGGAAAGGAATCGGTCCGTCTGGCGATGGCGATTCGTCCCCTGCGTCGCGGGCTGTACACGCTGGATGGGTTGCGGGTGTACTCGACGTTCCCCTTCAACCTGTTTCGCACGGGCCCCGCGGTGGATCGGCGGGAGAGCCTGCTGGTGCTGCCCAGATTCCATCCCCTGCACACGGTGGACGTTCCGGTCGGCACGCGATACCAGCCCGGCGGGATCGCCCTGACCAGCCACGTGGGCGAGTCGCCCGAGTACATCGGCAATCGCGACTATCGCCCGGGCGATCCGTTCCGGCGGATCGAGCCTCGCGCGTGGGCCCGGCTGGGAACGCCGGTGGTCCGCGAGTACCAGGAGGAGTACTACTGCCGCGTCGCTGTGGTGCTGGATACGTTCATCCCTCCGCGGCGGGGCAAACCCAAACCCACCGGATTCGCCGATCTCGAAGCGGGCGTCAGCCTGGCCGCAGCCGTGGCCGACGCGATGAGCCGGGGCGAGTACATCATCGACTTCTTCGCGGCCGGTCCGGATCTGTACGTCTTCCGCAGCGGACGTCATACCGCGCTGCTGGAGAACATGCTGGAGATTCTCGCTTCGGTCGATGAATGTCGCACCAACCCCTTCGAGGCCGTCACCCCGGCGTTGAGCGAAGAGCTCGCGACCGTCTCGGCTGTGATTTTCGTGCTGCTGGACTGGGACGACTCCCGCCGCCGGCTCGTGCGGGCCGCCGTCGAGGCGGGGTGTTCGGCGCGGGTGGCCATCGTACGCGAGGGTGAGACTTCCCTGTCGTATGCCGAGGACGAGGCATGGACGGGCCCGGTGGTCCAGGTTACGCCCAGGCAGGTGCGGGCAGGGGGGATGGATCGCCTATGAAACGCCGCTCGATAGCGTGGTTGCTGCTGGCGCTGTCGGCCCTGGCGATGGCGCTGACCGGCAGGGAGTGGGTCTACCCCACACTCGTGGTGCTCGTGGCGGCCGCCGGCGTGTCGGGTGGACGTCAGTGGTCGATGCGCCCCATCCGCAAGGCGATCGTCTTTCTGCTGATCGGGATGCTCTTCTCGCTGAAGTGGCGGTTCGCGCCCTACGAAGGCGACGAGGTCAGCGGGTTCGTGATGTATTCGTTCATCCGGGCCGGGGCACAGTTCCTGCTGGCGGCGATGACGGCGATGTTCTTCATCCGCCACGAGGACGGGTTCCCGGCGTCGTTCATGCTTCTGGGGCTGATGGTGTTGCTCTGCGCGGGCGACGTCTTGCTTCGGCCTCGCGAGGAGTTGGCCTACCAGGTGCTCGCCCTGGCGTACATCGCCACGTCGGTGCGGTTCGCGATGTCCGCCCGTCGACCGGCGCGGACCATGCACCGCTCCCGAATGCGGGGGGTTCTTGCGTTTCTGGTTCTGGGCGTGGTGTTGATGGGCTCCTACACCGCCAGCCGGACGTTGAAAGAACACGAGCGCGAGGCGTCGTTGTGGCTGGCGAAGTTTCGCCTTCCCCAGGCGCCTCCGTCGGTGGGTTTCTCCCGGCAGGCGAAGCTGGAAAGCATCAAACGTATCCAGACCGACGCCCCGGACGAGATCGCCCTGCGCGTCCGGTCCGATCGCGCGCCGGGCTACCTCCGCGGTGCGGCGTTCGACAGGTTCCACGCCTCACGATGGGAGCCCATCAAGAAGTTCGTCACGCGCCGACCCGCCCGGGACGACCCGAACCTGCCCGGTAGAGGAAACGTGTACTACCTTCGCTACGGGCAGGCCGACGAACGACGTGTGATGGACATTTGGCCGTCGTCGGCGATCGAGGAAGGGGTGTTCCTTCCCGCCAACGCGACCAGGCTGCGCCTGCCGGTCGAGCAGATCTCCGTCGATCGCCATCGCATCGTCGAGTCGGCCGATCTGCCCGCCGGCGTGAACTACCACGTCGAGACGGCCGAGGATATCCAGCAGGGGAGGAAACTGGGCACCGTCTTCAAGGGACAATGTCTGCAGGTTCCTTTGAACCTGGCCCCGGGGGTTTGGGATCTGGCCGAGCGGATTTTCGCCGACGCCGAGACCCCGCGTGAGAAGATGACCGCCGTCGTGCGGTACTTCCGGGAGAACTACGAATACCGCCTGGGGATCGACGTGCCCATGGACGCCGACCCGCTGACCTACTTCCTGCTGCACCAGCCTCCCGCTCATTGCGAGTATTTCGCCTCGGGGGCCGTCATCCTGCTTCGTCTCGGGGGCGTGCCCGCCCGGTACGTTACCGGCTTCGTAGCCGAGGAGGAATCGCCGTTCGGCGACTATTGGCTGGCGCGCCACCGCGACGCCCACGCCTGGGTCGAGGCGTGGGACGCCGAGAAAAGGCAGTGGGTGCTCGTCGAGCCGACCCCGCCGTCGGGTCAGCCCTCGCCCCAGCCTGGAGGCTGGTGGGCCTATCTGTGGGACTACGCGCGGTTCCTGTGGCGTCGGGTGCAGGCGGCCGTCTCCGAAAAGGGAATCTCAGGACTGCTCGGGTGGGTCGCGCATGGTCTGCGATGGCTGGGCGTGGCGCTGCTGACGACCGTTCCCGGGTGGATCGCGATGGCGCTGGCGGCGCTGCTGGTGTGGCGGCGCACGTCCCGCTGGCTGGCCGCCCGGTCGGCCGACCGCCCCGACGACCCGCTCCTGCGCAGCCTGCATGAGCTTCTGGGACGCATGGACCGCCTGGTGATCCGCTGCTCGGGAGGTTCGCTCAAACGCCGCCCCGGGGAGACGCTGCATGCCTTCGCCCGTCGGCTGCGGAAGCGTCAGCCGCTGGCCCCGCTGGCGGAGTGGTACGAGTCCTACGCCGCTGTCCGCTACAGCCCCGAGCGGTCCGAGCGACAACTGGACCTCCTGCGGAACCAACAGAACCAATGGAAACGAACAGCCCCCCGACTTCGAACGTCTATGAAAGAAGCAACCAAACGAAAGGGAGACACATGAGGAAGATCGCGGCCGGTGTTATTTGCCGCGCGGTTTGTCCTTATTCTTGCCCTTGGTCTTGTCTTTCTTCTTGTCTTCGTTGTCCTTCCGGC
>JBKHCL010000055.1:0-21249 GCA_046541875.1 Phycisphaerae bacterium
GAACTGATCCGCGTGGGCGATACGTACTACCTCTTCGGCGATTACCATCCCGAGGGCGCCGGCAGCGACGAGTCCCATATGAGCGTGGCGTACTGGCACAGCAAGGACCTGTACGCGGAGTTCGAGTTCGGCGGGTTCATCCGCGGCAATACCCACCCCGACCCGACGGTTGGCTTCGCCGAGGGCGAGTTCCTGATGATCCTCCAGATTGACCACCAGGACGGCTATGAAGGCGACAACAAGGACCTCTACGGAGGCGAGAATGACGAGTATTTCGCCGACAAGGTGGCCACGCTGACCAGCGCCGGGCCATGGGTGGACGCCGTGCAGGCCCGGGCGGGCGTGGACACCGACGGCGACGGCGAGGTCGACGAGTGGACCGACTGGCAGGACGTCACGGAAACCTATGGCCGAATCGACGGGTTCGCGAAGGTCTACTCCGTTGACGAGGCGATGCTGGACCTTTCGGCCTTGCCCGACGGGTACGGCATCCAGTTCGAGTTCACCACGGGCGACCTGGCCGCGGTGATGGACTCGGTGAGCATCGAGTCCACCACCGTGCCGGAGCCTGCTTCGATGGCCCTGCTGGCGATCGGTGGATTGGGCATTCTGTTGAGACCGAGGCGAAGTCGGTAAACCGCGATCGGTCCGAAACAAACCTCCTCTGACCGACACTCAGCCAACTGAGAAGGCTGGGTGTCGGGCTACGGCACCAACGCCCCACTCGTTCCCAGGGGCGTTGTGCTGTATAGCCCGATCGCCGGGGACCAGGCCCGAGACAGATTTCGCAGACCGGTCGGTAAAAGCTCACCGTTTTGGCGCTCTTTCGCCGATGCGCTTGACAGGCGACCGGGGCGGGAGTGTATGATGGTCGGCCGCTACGGAACCGGGCGACGGAATCGCCCTCAGATCAGCCGCAGGGCAGCGTCATGGACGACAGGCAACTTCAGACAGTCTGGCAGCAACGGCAGATCGCCGGGCGGATCAAACACCTCAGCCAACCTCTCGGAACGTACCTGAAGCGCGACCTGGCCAAACGGGTCCGCCAGGTGGGCAAGTTGGCCGACGTATGGGACGAGATTCTCCCCGACGAGTTGGCCAAGCACACCTCGTTGCTGGGGTTCAGCCGCGGCGTGCTGACGGTCGGGGTGGACTCGGCCAGCCATCGCTTCCTGCTGCAGACGCAACTGCAGGCGGGCCTGCAGAAGAAGATTCAGTCGCACTTCGGCGGGGCGATCCGGCGGATCAAGCTGGTGGCCGATACCCCCGACGGACCCGCCCAGGCCTGACGTCCCTGCCGCAGGAGAGACCGATGGACAACACCCTCGCCTGCATCGCCGGCGAAGAAGTCTACCGACAGATCCGCTCGGACCGCCTCGACGCCGAATCCATCGGCCCGCGCGACACCCCTTTCGGACCCTCCGGAGAGATCTTCCGCGTCGGTTGCGACGATTCGTGGTTCTACCTGCTCGCCCGATACGGCGAGGGGCTGGGCAAGACCGCCCCGTCGGCAGTGCCCTACCAGGCGAACATCTACGCCCTCAAAGACCTCGGAGCCGCCGCCATCGTCGCGTGGGGCTCGGGCGGGGCGATCACGCACAGCATGGCCGTGGGCGACCTGGTGGTGGTCGCCGACGTGATCGACCAGACCTCCCGCCGCGAGAAAACCTACTACCAGCATTCGCCGCTGGGGTATCTGCGGCAGTTTCCGGTGTTCTGCCCGACCCTGCGGAGCACCTGCCTGCAGACGCTGGGCGAACTGAATATCGTCCACCACGACCAGGCGGTGGCCGCCGTTACCGAAGGCCCGCGACTCGAGACGCCCGCCGAGGTGCGCATGCTCGGCACGATGGGCGCGGAGGTGGTGACCCACTCGTTCCTCCCCGAGATGTTCCTGGCCCGCGAGCTACAGATCTGCTATGCGGCGATCTGCTACGTAGTGAACTACGCCGAGACGGGCAGCCGACATCGACCCTTCCTGGCGACGGGACTGTTCGAGGCCCCGACCGACTCGGGCGCGTCGCGCCGACTGGTCAAGGCGATGAACGCCTTCGGCGACGTGATGGGGCATCTCTGCCGCATCGTCGCCGGCGGGGACACTCCGTGCACCTGCGGCGAGCCGATCGCCCAGGCCGCCCGCGAAGCCGGTCTGGGGGAGGACTGGCGAACGTGGCTGAATCCGCCCCGGACGGGGTGCGATTTCAGTTGACCGGCGACAGCGGACGATCGCGAATTCCGCTTGACAGGATCGTCCCGGAAAGCTTCAATAAAGATTAGCATTTCCGTAGTAAACTCGTTGTTTGGCATGCATATCATTGAGGGCAAGGACGATCCTCTTCAGCTGCACAGGACGCGGCAGAAATGTGACTGGTCAGGCTGCGGTCCGATACGGCAAAGCACCGCCACAATCGGCCAGGGCGAGATGACCAACGGGCTGAGTGCAGCGTTTCCTGTGCCCGTCACGGGGAACTCGTCCGCCCGAGGGTCGGCCCACGGACGTGTCGCCTGTCCACAAGATTGGAGGAGCAGTATGACCGAGCGGATACGGATCTTACGAGCGTATCGCCCGAGCATGACGGCCGCCGCCGGGCAGGAAGACGGCGAGGAGGCCCGTCGCCAGAAGGAGAGCAATCTCCAGCGGTACTCCGAACGGGCGGTGCGAGGACTTCCGTTGTTTTCCGAGCAGTCCGACACGGGGCAACTCGCACAAGGCTGAGCGGACCGATGCACCCCCTGCCTTGCCGCAGGCGGAGAAGAAAACGCCCCCGGGACCGGTCGGTCAATGATCCCGCCGGACACGGAGAAACTGAATATTGACATCGGCTTGACCGATGGATACAGTATCACTGTCATGAATCGCAGGCTATCGACATCGCGAACTGTTCACGCCCTCACGGGTCGCCGTGTGGTCTCGCTGCCTGCGCTGCGCGTAGTCGTTGTACCCAAGGTCGCTGCGCTTCGCTGAACCCGCCCCCGCGCAGCGGCCCAACTCCACCCCCTTCCGCAATCGACAGCGGTCCGTCCGTATCCGCCCGGGTCGATCGGAAACCACCCCAACTGACACACGCAGAACCTATCATGACAGGATAGCGACATGACATCGAGCACTGGCCCGAGACCCCGCCGGGCCACGAGAATCAGCGGGGCCGACCTGATCGTCCAGGCGTTGCGGGACGAAGGCGTCGAGATCATCTTCGGATACCCCGGGGCCGCCGTGGTCCCGCTGATGGACGCACTGTACGACGAGCCGACCCCCGCGGTCCGCTCGTCACGAACGCCACACTTGAGGCCGACGGACCCAGCGAGTAATGTACAGCCCACGACAGACTCCCCCGCCCCGCTCGCCCGCGAGCGGCAAGCACAGAAGGATGCAACCATGACCCAGACAGCAACCAACGCCGAGGCCCTCGCGGCAAGGCTGGAGAACGCCAGCGGCGCGAAGATCTTCCACGAAGTTCTGAAGGACGAGGGCGTCGAGGTGCTCTTCGGATACCCCGGTGGAGCGGTGATTCCGATCTTCGACGAGATCTACGAATCGCCCATCGAATTCGTGCTCACCCGCCACGAGCAGGGGGCCGCACACATGGCCGACGGCTACGCCCGGGCGACCGGCAAGGTCGGCGTCTGCCTGGCGACCTCCGGACCCGGGGCGCTGAACCTGGTGACCGGCCTGGCGACCGCGCACATGGACTCGATCCCCGTGGTCGCCATCACCGGACAGGTCAAAAGCCACCTCATCGGCAACGACGCCTTCCAGGAGGCCGACGTCACCGGCGTGACCCGACCGATCACCAAGCACAACTACCTGGTCAAGAACGTCGAGGATATCGGCCGCATTATCCGCGAGGCGTTCCACCTCGCCCGCACCGGTCGACCCGGACCGGTCCTGGTGGACATCGCCGTCGACGCGACGGTCAACACCGTCGAGGGCAAGCCCGATCTGGAGATCCGCCTGCCGGGCTACAAGCCCCTGACCACCGGGCATAGTCGGCAGATCAAGGCGGCCGCCGAGGCGATCAACGAGTCCAAGCGCCCCCTGCTGTACGTCGGAGGCGGGGTGCTGCTGGCCAATGCCAGCGAAGAGCTGCGGGCGGTGATGGCCAAGGGCACACTCCCGGCGACCACCACGCTTCTGGGGCTGGGTGCGGTCGACGAGATCGACGACCCGCTCTCGCTGCGCATGCTCGGGATGCACGGATCGGCCGCGGCGAACTACGCCGTCCAGGAGTGCGATCTGCTCATTGCCGTCGGTTCGCGGTTTGACGACCGGGTGACCGGCAACCTGGATACCTTCGCGCCGCACGCGAAGATCGTGCACATGGACGTGGACCCCGCGAGCATCTCCAAGACGGTGCATGTGGACGTCCCGGTCGTCGGTGACGCCAAGGACATCCTCACCAAGCTGGTCAACTACATCGAGCCCATCGAGCGGACCGAATGGCTCGAGCGGGTCAAGGAGCTCAAGGACCGCTACCCGTTCGTGTTCGACAAATCGCCCGAGGGACGCATCAAGCCCCAGCACGTCATCCAACTGGTCGGTGAAATGACCGACCACGACGCGATCGTCGCAACCGGCGTCGGGCAGCACCAGATGTGGGCCGCCCAGTTTTACGGGTTCCGCCAGCCGAGGCAGATTCTCACCTCCGGCGGGCTGGGCACGATGGGCTACGGCGTGCCGGCCGCCATCGGCGCCGCCTTCGGCCATCCGGATAAGACCGTTATCGACATCGACGGAGACGGCTCGTTCACCATGACGATGATCGAGGTCATCACGGCCGTCCAGCACAAGCTGCCCGTGAAGTTCATCGTGCTGGACAACGGCTACCTGGGCATGGTTCGGCAGTGGCAGGAGCTGTTCTACGACCGGCGTTACAGCGGCGTGGTGCACACCTGCCCGGACCTCTCGAAAGTCTCCGAGGGTTTCGGGGCCAGGGGCATCTTCGTGGAAACCGAAGACCAGCTCGAGCCCGGCCTGCGGGCGATGCTCGATCACGACGGGCCGGCCGTCTTCGTCGCCCACGTCGAGAGGGAAGAGAATGTCTTCCCGATGGTCCCGGCCGGGAAAGGCCTCCACGAGATGGAACTCGGCAAACTCGCCTAACACCCCGCCCCGCGGGGCGATCAGGAGAACCGCAACATGCCAACCAACAAGACAAACCGACACATTATCTCAGCCCTGGTCCAGAACGAGCCCGGCGTGCTCGCGAACGTGGCCGGCATGTTCGCCGCGCGCGGGTTCAACATCGACTCGCTCGTGGTCGGACGCACCGAAGACCCGGACCTCTCGCGGATGACCATCGTCGTCACCGGCGACGAGCACGTGCTTGAACAGGTCCGCAAGCAACTGGGGAAAATTGTTCCCGTGGTGAAAATCCGGGACTTCACGGAAGTCAGCTACGTCGAACGCGACCTGCTGATCGTGAAAATCCACGTGCCCCCGGAGAAGCGACCCGAGGTCACCCAACTGGTCCAGATGTTCCGCGGCCGGGTTGTGGACGTCGCGCGGACGTCGATCATGGTCGAGCTCTCCGGGCCCGAGGCAAAGCTCGAGGCGTTCATCAACCTCGTCCGCCCCTACGGGATCCGCGAACTGGGGCGAACCGGCCTGATGGCGATGCAGCGAGGCAGCGAGTAACACAGAGACACCAGCCCCAACAACCCCTCGGCCGAGGTCGACGGTTTTGCCCGTCCGCCTCGGCCGATTTGTGCGCCGGGATGGCAATTACCCATCTGCCGACGACGACGGTGATACAATTCGTCGGAAAGGAGCAATATCATGATCCTTCGAATCATCGGTCTGGCGCTTCTGGCAGTCGGTATCGTGTTTCTCGTGCTCGGGCTGCAATCCCAGGACACCCTTGGCGAGGAGGTCCGTCAGGAAGTCACCGGAGAATACAGCGAGGAAACCCGCTGGCACATCGCCGGGGGCATCGCGGGCATCGTCATCGGCGGCGGACTCGCCCTGTTCGGCGGCCGGCTGACGGCACGAATCAAACCGCCCGCGTCATCCGCCTGACGCGTCCAGCCGGCGGAGCATCTCCAGCGCCGCCTGACGTATGCGCCCCAGCCGCGCGCCGCGGAAGGTCACGATGGCAGCGCCCGGTTTCGGATCGCGCCCGTCTTTCCAGCCGTCCAGCTCGCCGGCCCGACCGGTGAACGCCCGCAGCTGCGTTGTGGTCCAGCCGGTGCGCGTCTGCAGCGTGTGGAGCAGCTGGGCCAATTGCAGCCCTTCGCGCCATGCCTTCATCCGCAGCGAGGGGATGGGCCTTTTCAGATCAAACTTCCGCCCGGGGTACAGCAGCGCGGTCGCGTCGGCTTTGCGGAGGTCGCCGTCCGAGGCGATGGTCTGCCACGGCAGCGTCCCCAGCGCGCCCCAGCAGAGGCTCTTCACCGGCCAGAGCGACCAGCCAACATTGCTCGACCCGAACGAGCCAGGCATGCGGTAGTTCCAGTATCGTTCGCCGAGAAGCACCCGCCGCCGCGTGACCAGGTCTCGCTGCTCGTACAGTTGGTTCGCGCAGACGTTCAGGTCCACCACGCCGTCCAGCCAGTCGCGCTGGTGGGTCGGACGCGAGATGTCGATGCGGAAGTCGATCGGCACCGGCGGGCGGGCGTTGTCTTTCCATGTGTCCCGGGTCCACTTTCCGAACATCGCCAGGGCCCGGAAGTCGTCGGCGTGCATGGGTTCATCCAGCAGCCAGAGGCTCACGCCTCGCCCGGGCCTGCCGTTCGCCCGGGCCCGACGGAAATAGTACTTGTTGTTGAGGTACACGTGGTAGCGGGTGTTCTCCCAGCCTTTCGCGCGGAGATGCGCGGCGAACTGCCCGAGCACCTGCTGGAAGGACTGCTTCGCGGCGGGGCGCATCGACCTGGACGGATGCGGCAGCTTCGCGGTCCACGTCAGGAAGTCCTTGTAGTCGGTCGGGGGTGGCCAGGGCTGGAAACTCTCCGCCAGGGGCGCGGGCCAATTCTCGTGCAGCGGCAGGTAGAGGTGGCGGATCGGCTTGCCCGCTGCGGGCCCGACGTAGCCGGCTTTCCTGCCGAACGCCTCGCCGCTGAGCAATGGCCCGTAGCGATCGTCCCACTCTGTCCAGTCGTCTACCGCATAGGTGCCGTCGGCAGATTGCTTCAGCGTCGGGGCGGCCCGCCAGTGGATCTCCCCCGCCTGGTTGTAGGGCAGCACGCTCAGCGTCATTCGATGGGCGTGGGCGAGGCGGTAGTATTTGCGCTCCATGGCCAGGAAAGCAGTCGGGTCGGAGGGGCGAACGCCCATCGCGCCGGCAGGGCTGGAATAGGTGTTCATGTCCCCGGCGACGTCGAACGTGTCGCCGAGCTGAACATCCGAAACATCGAATCGCAGCGTGTGGGTGAGCACGGTCTTGCCGTTGGCGGTGACGGTGATCTCAAAATGTCGGCCGCCGGGCCTGGCGTTTCGGGGAATCCAGGCATCCAGCACGAGTGTCTGGTTCCGTTGCCCCTTTGCCTGGTTCCGCTTCCAGGGAATTGCGAACGACTCGTCGGCTTGAAGCGGGACAAGCACCTCGGGCACCCACCGCTTGCCCTTGGGCACCGACCATGCGCGCGAAAGTTCCACGTGCAGATCGTCGCTAACCAACGCCTCCCCGCCGCGCTGTTTCACCGACACGCGGACCTTCTCGGCCTGGCCCTTGGGCGGATGGAGCACCACCTGTTTTGCCAGCCAACTGCCCCGCGGCACGACGGGACGGGTCATGCGATCGTCGTTCTTCAGACTTGGCTTGGCTGCGGGAGACACGATTGCGGTGATCCGGTGCGTTTCCACCGTCCACCCGCCGGCGCTGCCGACGCGGGCGTCGACGGGTCGGCCGGCAAGCTCCACGGGCCGGGGCAGCGGTTGGGCGGCCGGCGTGACCGCTGCCATACGTGAGACGGTTCGACCTTTGTTGTCGGCGAAGCTCGTGACGCGCACGAACAGTCGCCGGCCTGCGGGAAGTCGCCGGAGGAACACGGGCCCGTCGTGAAACGTGACGGCCGATCGGATGGCCTTGTCGGGCTCTTTCAGGTCGGACACTTCGATGCGGTGCGCCCAGACGGCTGGGGCTTTCTTCGCATCGGGCGACGGCTTGAGCGTCGGGTCCACGCGGATGGCACCGTGGTTGGCGTCGGCGAAGCGGGGAGCGGGTGTCACCTCGGGTTTGTCTCGCGTCCCGGCTGCCCCCACCTGCCGGGGCCCGAGGGTGACCGTCACGTAGGGGGCTGAGGCGTTCTGCTCGCGGGTGTAGATGTCGTGGTTCTCGCGCGTCTGTCCGGTCTCGCCGGCCAGGGCGAGCCCGCTGATAAGTCCCTCGCGCATCGCACGGAGCATCACCGGCGGGATATCGATGCTGACCCAGCCGTCCTTGCCCTTCTCGAACGAGACCGGCTTCCAGAGCATCCGGGGATTGTTGAACGTGGCATCCATGAACGTCCCGCCGGCGGGCGTCCAGGGCACATCCGGGTAGCGACGGTGCGTGAAGCAGCTCGCTCCCTTGGTCGCCTTGTTTCGGCCCGCTCCCTCGACCCATTCGCCGCTCACGCTGCACAGGGCGAGCTTGTGGAACCCGCCTTTGGCCACTCTCAGATGCAGCGTCGCAGCGGCGATTCCCTCGCCCTTGAGCTTGTCTGTATCGAAGGTGAACAGATAATAGTGCTCGTTGCCTTTAACGCGGACGCGCGAGTTGGCCCCGGTGTTGTAGTGCACTTCACGCGGATGGACGCAGATCCCCACATCCGCGGCCACCGGCAACCGGATGGTCCGGGCATTGGCAACGGAGTTCGGCGAAAGGGTCGCAATCAGCAGGATGGCAGCCGCGAGTGCGTGTCGCATGAGGGCCTCCTTCGGAGAATTCGCCTGGCCGTCGGCCGGGGGGCGCAAGAAGAAAGCCGACCGTGGGATTCGAACCCACAACCTCAGCTTTACGAAAGCTGTGCTCTACCGTTGAGCTAGGTCGGCGGAGACTCCGCCGAAGCGGAAGGCGCAGGATACCATCGTAGGGGAATCCTGGCAAGCGGATTTGACCGCTGACGGGATGTTTCGCTAGCGTCCTGCCCGCCGCGCCGATTCGGTGGCTGCGACGGCCGGGCCGGACTGCACCAGCGGGGCGACGTTGTTGGCTACGAACCAGGGCTTTGTGGAGACGTAATGCGGATCGCCCCCGCCCGAGACCCGCCGCTCGATCAGGCGGGGGAAGTCGCGGTCGAACCCGTTCAGACCGGCTGCGGGGGCATGGTCGCCGTCGACGGTCCCCATCAGCGTCGTGCCTGTTCCCAGCAAGGCCGAGTCTCTGGGATTGTAGAAGTTCACGATTCCGTCGCGTGTGTTGCGCAAGGCCTTGGTCAGGTCGTAGTTTTTCGAGATGCTCGCCGACAGCAGAATCAGTCCGGTGACCTGTCCCTCGTTGCCCATGGACTCGGCTGCGAAGACGGCAACCCCTCCCCCCCCGGAGTGCCCGATGATATGCACGGGCTTGCCCGGATAGAGGTCCTGATATTGCTTGACCACACGGGCTACGAACGCCCCGGCGATGCGATTGCCCACGAAGTCCACCTGGTTGACCAGTACGCCCGGCCGGTTCCAGGAATAGATCATGATCGCCTGGTCCGCGCCGGCCTGCAGAAGCCCCTTGCGGATGTTCATGTTGGCCTGGGAGATCCCCTCGATGCCCGGGAGGATGATGACCAGTCCGTTGACCTTCCGTTCCTCGGTAACGTACTTGCTGTTGACGGGGTCCAGCCCGCCGCCGCCGCCACAGCCGACCGCGGCCAGACCCGCCGACGCCAGCAGGGCGAGCATGGTTATTCTCAATACGATGTGCTTCATGCGGCTGTCTCCCTGGGCAAGTGGGCTGCAACACCAGTATCGGCCAATGGTCGCGCGAATCATGATACGAACATACTATCAGCCGGGCCGGGCCACCACCAGCCGAAGCAGCCGGGTGATCGGCCGGTGAGGGCGCTGCAGAAAATCCGCAGCACCGGGAAAGTTGTATTGAGCTCGTGCCGAAGTCAAATAAGATATGGCTATACTGGATGGAGTCATTGGGCATTGTCTTTGCGAGGATCGCCGATGCCACTGGACGACGATGATCTGGATGTCTTTGGAAACGACGAGTACGGCGAGTTCGTGCCCGCTGTCTTCGCCCGCTCGCGGGACAGCGCCGAGAAGTACCGCGAGGTGCTCGAAGACCACGACATCCCGGTAGTGCTCTCGGACGAGCGGGAAGATCCAAGCGACGAGCTGACCCCGCCGCGACGAGGCATAACCAACGGCGTGGCCGTCATGGTTCCCGACGCCCTTCTGGATGAGGCCAGCGAGATTATCGCCAATCGGGAAGAGACCGACGAATTCGAGGAAGACGACGAGTTCGACGAGGAAGACGGCGACGAATTCACCCTCGGAGACGGCTTTGGAGAAGCCGACGAGGTAGACCTCGAAGACGAGGAAGAAGACCTGTTCGTGGATCTGGACGACGACGATCCCGAGGACGATCTGGAAGGCGAAGACGACGAGCTCTAACCGTGGTCCGCCGGAAAGGTCGACCACCAGACGCCCCCCGCGGGGCCCGCTGTAAAGGAGTGCAAAGTGGGCAGCGACAATCAGCAGGACAAAGAGTTCGACGGACCGGACCGGCGCTCGGGCGACCGACGGCAGCGGGTGGTGGACCGGCGCACCGGGCTGGACCGACGACGGGGGCCCGGGCGCAGACGAAGCCCCGACCGCCGCAGCGCCGAAGAAGGCGAGATGACGCCGGAGCAGTTCGAGTTCCTCCAGGCGATGGAGGAATATAAAAAGGTCAACGACCGCCCCTTCCCCACCTGGACCGAAGTGCTCGACGTGATGAAAGCAATCGGCTACAGAAAGGTGGCCGATCCGCAGGACATCCGGTAGAATGATCTGACAGGTAGACGCGTATGATGGTCGGCTATGAGCAATTCGCCTTGGCTGTTCGAATCGCCACCGTGGTGGTGCCGATATCCGTCTACTTCCTCCTCCTGGGATTTCTCAACTCCCGTCGCACCCCGCAACTGCTCACCGCGAGGCAGGACTTCGGTATTCTCCTCGGCGCCCTGGCGCCGCTGTTCGTGCTGCCCCTGACCAGCCACCTTCCCGGCGGTTCGTGGACCGCGATCGCTGCCATTGTCGTCGTCGTGGTGGTCGGCCTGTCGATGCTCGCCCCGAACGGCTGGGGCTGGGTGATCTACAATATCTCCGCCGCCGACGGACGGCGCTGCTGCCGGCGGGCTCTGCGGGCGGTAGACCTCCCCGCCACCGAGACTGAGAAGGGCTTCTCGCTGGACGACAGCGACGGGCGCATCGAACTGACCGCCTTCCCGCTGTTGCACAACGTCTCGATCCGCCTGCATGACGTCCCCGACGCCTCGGCTGCCCCGCTGGAAGAGGCGCTGCACCGCACCGTCTCGCACCATCGCGCCGAGACGCCCCCCATGGCGGCGGCGATGATCCTCGTGGCCACCGCGATGCTGGTGGCTCCGCTGTCGCTCCTGGCAGGAGACGGAGCCGTCGAAATCGTCCGCCTGCTGACCGACCTGCTGAACTGAGCCTCCATCCCGTCGCCCCGCCTGAAGACCCTTGGTTTTTGGGTTTTTTTCGTCTGATCCGCATTGATCTTTACGAGGCTCGGTGTATAATGCACAAGTAGTGGCACGGAGTGGCCATTCATATTCCCGTAGTGTCAATCGGCACATCCAAGCATTTCCAGGATGAGGTGGTTCGCGATGAGATCACGAACGAGACGTTCGTTGAGTAACATTGAGCGAGGGTTCACTCTGGTCGAGATGCTCATCGTCATTGCGGTGATTGTTCTGCTGATCAGCATCCTGCTTCCGAGCCTGACGATGGCCCGCGAGAACGGCTGGGACATTCAATGTCGCTCCAACATGCATCGTCTCAGCGAGATCATGCTCGCCTCGGGGACCACCAAGCAGGCCGGTGCGTATCCCGACCCGTCATATTGGGTCTCATTCGTCATCGGGCAGGGAGGGGGCGGCCTGCTGCGGTGCCCCAAAGATACCCGTGAGATGGGCGAAGAAGCCCACGCTGCCATGGACGACGTCTACTTCGTACAGGTCCATATGAATGATTCGCCGGAGTTCTCTCCGCTCACCCAGATTCTTGGCTCGGGGCAGACCGAAGACGAGCAGATGCTCCTGAACCCCGACTGGAACGACGATTGGTATCCCTTCTCCCATCGGGCCCGCGAAGACAACGAGAACATCGTCTGCTTCGATGACGACGCCGCCTGCCTGATCACCCAGAAAACAGACGGCTGGCTGTTCGAGTCGATCGACCCGCCCGGAGACACCGGCTGCAACAGCAATCACTGGGTCTGCAAGGGGCCCGGCCTGCGCGACCCCGGCAAGTGCAAGTGGCAAGACGACATCAAAATGCAGTTGACCGGAAAGAACTTCCGGAACAAGATCGACGATCCCTACTTCGTCAAAGGCGGCGGCTGGTCCAGTTACGGGATGAATACCCAGGTGCCCGCCCGGGGCGCCCACTCCGGGCAGGTCCTGCTGGTGGAGTACCATCACTCGACCGTGCACGTCAAAGAGGGGGGCAACCAGGTGGATGATTTCATGGACACCGACGAGTACCTCGCTCCGCGTCATCTGGACAAACGTCACCGGGCCAATACCGCCTTCGTCGATGGAAGCGTCCGGGCGATGCTCCCGGATGACCTGGACCCCGAGAACCAACCCGAGAATCGGAACATCTGGACGCCCTGAGTAAGGCCCGCATCGTGGCGAATCGCAAAGCAATCTTCGTGTTGGCCGGCTTGGGGCTTGTTCTCGTGGTGGCTGCCGTCTGGATGGTGATGGCCCCCGACCCGATCGACGGCGACCCGACCTCGTCCGATCCCGAGCAGCGAATGACCGCCGCCAGTTCGCTGGGGGAGCGGAAAGATCAGGACGCCGTCAAGACGCTCATCCTTCTCGCCGACGACCGGAACGATCGGGTGGCTGTGCGGGCGGTCCGCTCGCTGGGAAGGCAGAAGACCGAGCCCAGCCGAGAGGCGCTGCAGAACCTGCTGGACTCCGCCGACAAGGCAAGAATCCGCGGGGCCGCCGCAGCGGAACTGGGGCAATACGAGGACCTCGATCCCCACGTGCTTACCGACGTCCTGTCGAACCCCCAAGCCGAGCCCGAAACCCGCGCCGGAGCCGCCAAAGGCCTCTCCCGCCTCAAGAATCGCGACGCAGTCCCCGAATTGTTCCAGGCCCTCAGCGATCCGGACCCGAAGGTCCGCCTCTGGGCAAGCACCGCCCTGGGGAAAATCACCGGCCGACGATACATGTACTACGCCGATAAGCCCCCCTCCCAGCAGCGCGAGGTCATCGAAGCAATCAAACGATCGCTCAAGCGTCTGGGTTATCTGTAATCCGCCCGCAACAAGTTGCGGGCCCTACGGTTGTGCATTATCCCGTAGCACTGCCTTCCAGGCCGTGTTTCCATGGGCTGGAAGCCCATGCTACGAAACCCCTCTGAGGGAGCCCCCACCGTCAGGTGGGGATGGAACTCGCATAACCTGTTGCAGAAGTCGTTCCGCTCGCAGCAAGTTGCGGATGCCCGGGTTTGTGCAGCGAGCCTGAGCGAGCTGAGCAACCCGGCTGGTAGGGATCGCGTTCCATGCCTGGGTTGGACCGTCGCGACGGCAGGGTTGCTCCGTTCCTCCCTCGCAAGCTCGGTCAGAACGCCACACGCCCGGGCACCCTGCTCACCATCGGGCGTCGGGCGATTTCCCGGAGCGATGGGGAGAAAAACGCGCTTGAACATCGCTCGATCTCTGATACACTATCGTTCTTTGTCCCATTGACCAGACGCCCATGCAGAGGTAGCTACGATGAAGAAGGACATCCACCCGGAATACAGTGACATCACCGTGCGGTGCGCCTGCGGGAACACCTTCGAGACACGGTCGACCAAGAAGGACAAGGTCCAGGTGGACATCTGCTCCGCCTGCCACCCGTTCTACACCGGCAAGCAGAAGCTGCTGGACGCCGCCGGTCGAGTCGAGAAGTTCCAGCGGAAGTTCGGGGGCGACTACTTCAGCCACAAAAAGAAAGAGAAGTAGCTTTCCGCACATGATCTGCGCCGGCGCGGGTTCCCTGCGCCGGCGTTTTTGTATGCCCGCATCCCCTCTTCCCCGGACGCTGCGATGAGTGAACAGCACGACACGTTGCTGGACAAGCTGGACGAGCTCGACCGGAAGCTGCGCGAGGTCACCGAGCAGATGAACGACCCCGAGATCGCCACCGACCCGACGCGGAGCATCGCGCTGGCCAAGGAGCGTGCCCGCCTGGCGCGAATCGTAGAGCCCTACCGCGAGTACTGCCGGATGGCCGAGGCGCGGGACGAGGCTCGCGTCATTCTGGAGGACGAGTCTGCCGACGCGGAATTCAAGGAGCTCGCCCAGGCCGAGTTCGACGAGTATTCCACCAAGGCCGATCAGGCCATCGAGGACGTCAAGGGCCTGCTGGTGATGAGCGACGAAAGCGCCATCGGCTCGGTGATGATGGAAATCCGCGCGGGCACGGGCGGCGACGAAGCCGCCCTCTTCGCCGGGGATCTGCTGGACATGTACCGCCGATACGCCGAGCGGAAAGGTTGGACGCTGGAGATTCTCTCGGGCAGTCCGACCGAGTTGGGCGGGTTCAAGGAGGCGGTGGTCAACATCAAGGGCGACGACGTCTGGGCCCGGCTGGGCTACGAAGGCGGAGGCCATCGCGTCCAACGCGTTCCGCGGACCGAGTCGCAGGGGCGTATACACACCTCGGCGGCCACGGTGGCTGTCCTGCCGGAACCGGAGAATATCGAGATCGACATCGACTGGGATCGCGAGGTCACCGAGCACACGATGCGCGCGTCGGGCCCGGGCGGCCAGAGCGTCAACAAGCTCGAGTCGGCCATCAAGCTCGAACACAGGGAAACAGGCATCACCGTTTCCATGCGCGACGAGAAGTCCCAGCACAAGAACCGCGCCAAGGCCCGCCGCATCCTCGCTGCCCGCCTGTACGAGCACCATCGCTCAAAGCAACAGGCCAAGGAAGACGCCGCCCGCAAGGAAATGATTGGCTCGGGCGACCGCTCGCAGCGCGTGCGGACGTACAACTACCCGCAGAACCGCTGCTCGGACCACCGCCTCAAGGGCGAGGGACAGGAGGGGGCGAACTACAACCTCGATCGTATCCTCGCCGGCGACATGGACGAGCTGATCGACGCCCTCATCGCCCGCGACAAGGCCCAACGACTGGCCAATCTGTAGGCTCGCCAACACGGGGCGCTTGCGTGCCCCGCCCAGCCGGCGGGCGAAGACGGGGCTTACTGCATGATCTCCAACAGCCGCTCGGCGAGATATACGTGGCGGTCTTTGTCCCGCTGGACGTGCTCGATCTGCTCGCGGACGGCAGGATCGGTCACCCGCGATGCGAGTGATTCGTATGCTTCCGACGCCTCGCGCGACGTCTCGCAGAGCTCTTCGAAGAGATCCCGGAGTATGGCGTGTTCAAGCATCGGCGACGTACTCCCCGCCGAGTTGGCGTGACAGAAGCGAGAGAATCCCGCGGTGCATTTCGCCGTCGGCCTGCAGGGCCCGGAGAATGGTGTACACCTCCGCCCGCTGCTCGTCGTCGAGGCAATCGGAATGGGCCACCTCGTTGGCAGCCTCGTACAACATCGCCGAGAGCCGATCTTCCAGCTCCCCGACCTTCGTGATGTCTACCTGGTCCTGCGCATGGACCATGCCCGACCTCCATATCGTAACGGTGCCAACCTCAGCGTGAACGCCTGAGAAATGCCTTGGTTCAGTTCCACATTATCGCATTCCCGCAGCGTTTTGGCAAGCGGTAATCGCGGGAAACGCCGGTGGCCGTGCGCGACAGGAATCGGTGGCAGGGCGGTCCGTGGTTCGCTTCGTTTCGCCCTGCTTGTCCCCCCGTTCAGTTATCTCGCCCTCAACGAGTTGCGGGCCCTACGGCTCGCGACCGATGCTCGATCAGCGGACGGACCTCTCGCCCCAACGGGGCTCGACCACCCGGTGACCAACGTGTCGTCTTCCGTTCGTGAGAGTTTCTGTCAACGAACGGGGCTACCCGATCAACCCGCCAACGTGCCGCCTGACGAATCGCCCCCCGGAAAATGTCGCACACCCGGTGGCCCGGTGGCGGCGCAGCAAAAACCCGCAACAATCGCTGCGGGTTTCTGTCGCCTGAACTGCCCGGGACTGGATTCGAACCAGCACGGGGTATTAACCCCACCAGGCCCTCAACCTGACGCGTCTGCCAATTCCGCCACCCGGGCGCCTGAGCCCTGTATGATGCCCAACTCGACCGCCCGTGTCAACCTCGCGCAAACCACATTTCACCAAAACGGGCAAGGACTCTACGACCAACTCGCCTTGGCCGGTCGGCCTTGCTGATCGCTCGAAGAGTTCGTCCCGTCGGCGTCCTTCGCGTCCTTCGCGTCTTCTGCCGGCTGGGTCGTGGGGGCTTTGACCTTCCGGACCCTGCTCAACCACTTGGCCAGTGCCTTGGTCTGCTTGCCGCCGAACAGCCACTCGTGTCGCCCGCCCTTGACGTAATGAATCTCCAGCGGAACGCCCGCCTTTTCCCAAGGGTCCTCGACCTTCTTCCACAGCTTCGAGCCATTGTCCTCATCGCCCACCAGCACGAAGAGCGGACACGCCTTGAGCAGATGAGGCTTGTTGCGAACCGGCAGCGCCCGGATTCGACCCTGCGCGTAGGCGGCTGTGTCGATCGGGTAGGCGGCGTCGAGAATCAGCCCGCTGAAGTAGCCCGGCTTGGACGCCCACGCTTTCAGGGCGATCTGCCCGCCGGCGCTGTAGCCCATCAACATCGGCCGATTCGGGTCCAGTTGCGGGATGTCCTTCAGCGCGTTGACCGTCCGGATCGCGCGGTTGAACGATGCCTCCGACCAGCCACGGAAATCCTTCTTTGTGAAGACCATCAGCGCATAGCCCTGCTTGTGAAACAGCTCGGTCAGCTTCTCGGCGGCCTTGTTGCCCGATCCGCCCGACGGGTGCAACCACACCACCAGCCGGTGCGGCCGCTGCTTCGACGCCTTCCGTGAGAGGCGCACCCGGTAGTGCAACCCCCCGCCGGCCTTGCCGGTGATGACCACCTCGTCGCCGTCTTTGGTCATCGTCCGCTCGATGCCCTCCGACGCCTTCTTCACCAGTGCATCCCAGCGATCGGTCTTACGCAGCGGGGCGAGGTCCTTGTCCGCCTTCATGTGATCGACGTTGTCGTACCCCAGCTCAATGGATTTCGCCAAGGCGTCCAACGCCGCGTTGGGATCTTTCAAGTGCGCGTGGCAGCAGGCGAGATTGTAGCGATGGTTGGCGGATCGGGGCTGGAGTTCGACGAGCGTCTCGCAGAGGCCTTTCGCCTTGTCCCATTGATCCGCCTGGATGGCGCGGTGCAACTCCCGGGTGTTCTCCAGGACCGCCTTGGCCCGCTCGCGTGGCGTCATGGGCTTGCTGCCGTCATCGATCGCCGCCGCGGTCAGCGCCATAGCCGCCAATACCGCGCATCCTGCTGTCCACCGGATTCCAGCGTTCATACCAGCTCCCTTTCGAGGTCTGTTTCAGAAGTCTGCTTCACCTGCCGCATGTGTCCTTTAGATGTGGACAACGACCAAAGGTTCCCTGCAATCGCGCACCGAAACGAACCGCCCCCCCTCCGAGACCCGAAGACACGCGAGGCGGCTCCTCGGCGCATCAGAAAGCGGCGCCCGGGATGCGTTCCCGGGCACCGCTGGGTGTTCGACGATCCATCCATCATTGAGCTGCTACTTCTTCGGCTTGGCAGCCTTCCTGGACTTCTTCGATTTCCCGCTCTTCTTCGCGGTGGTCCGCATGAGCTTCTTGAAGTCCCTGTCCGCCTCGGCCCGCATGCCGCCGCCCTTGCCGGTGGAGCGTTCTTTCTCCAGCGTGCGGATGAGCCGATCGATCTCCTTCTCGTCGACGGGCAGGTCGACGGGCTTGTTCTTAAAGCCCGAGATATAGGCGGCGTTGGAGATCTCCAGTTCCTTGATGCCTTCCTCGCCGTCGATGTACATCTCGCTGCCCTTCACCACGTGTTTGGCGAAGGCCTTGATGATCTCCAGGTGCGTGCCGCCGGCGTTCTTGGGCAGCTTGATCTCTTTCCAGTCGCACTTCTGCTTGCCGCCCGAGGGCGTGCCGACCACCTTCTGCGACTTGGTCCCGTAGATGCTCTGTTCGATCGGATGGGCCAGCTTGCCGTGCATAAGCTTGCCCTTCTCGAAGATCAGCGTGCCCTTCGTGCCGATGATCATCATCTGTTCCATGCCCGGCTGCTCAGCCGTCGTGGCGTAGATGTAGCCGATCTTTCCGTCGCCGTAATCGAGAATCACGTTGGCAGTGTCCTCGACCTCGATCTTGTGATCGCGCGTGCCGACCGTCGCGATGATCTGCTCGGGCAATCCGCCGGCCATCCACTGGAACAGGTCGAGGTGGTGCGGTGCCTGGTTGATCAGCACGCCGCCGCCCTCGCCGTCCCACGTGCCCCGCCAAGCGCCGCTGTCGTAGTACGCCTGCGTGCGGAACCAGCTCGAACAGGTCAACTGCACGCGGAAAACGTCGCCGATCCTGCCGTCGTCGATCATCTTGCGCAGCTTGATCATCGCGGTGCGCGTGCGGTGATGCAGCACCACCCCCAGCGAGACCTTGTTCTTTTTGCATTCTTCGATCATCGCCCGCGCCGGGCCAACTCGGCTGGCGAGGGGCTTCTCGCACAACACATGCAGCTTCGCCCTGGCCGCCCGCACCGCGATCGACGGATGCCAGTAATGCGGAACCGCGATGATCACCGCGTCAACCAGACCCGACTCGATCATGTCTCGATGATCCGTGAAGTACGGAACGTCCAGTTCCTCGCCGAGTGTCCTGGCCTTGTCCTCGACGATGTCGCACACCGCCCCGAGTTCCACGTACGAGCCGCCGTTCTCCTTGCAGTTGCGGGCGTGGGGCTTGCCCATGTTGCCCAACCCGACGACGCCGAAACGAACTTTCTTCATGGTGTTGTTCTCCGAATAGGCCTCAGAACTGTCTGGTCGCCCCCGCCTTGGATCCGTTGCGGGGTGAGGGTGCACTCTACGGCCCGCCTGGCTGCATTGCAAGGCCCGCACCTCGACAGTACACTCACAGCCATGCAACGAGTACGTGTGAAAATCGAAGGGCTGCGCGAGCCTTCCGACGCCATGCGCGTCGCGCAGATGGGGGCCGACGCGATCGGAATGGTCTTCGCCGAATCGCCGCGATGGATCTCGCCGGAACAGGCCCGCGCCATCGTGGACAACCTCCCTCCGTGGGTGACCACCGTGGGGGTGTTTGTCGACGCCGACGCCGAGACGATCAACCGCGTGGTGCAGCGGACGCGAATCGCCTGCGTCCAACTCCACGGCGACGAGCCGCCCGAAATCGTCTCGCAGATCGACGCGCCGTGCATCAAGGCGTTCCGCGTGCGCGATGAACGCTGGCTCCCCGAGGTGCACGATTGGCTGGGGGCGTGCGAGGCGCGGTCCAACCTCAAAGCCGTCCTGCTGGATGCCTACGACCCCGCCGCCCAGGGGGGAACGGGCAAGAGCTTCAACTGGGACCTCGTCGCCGACGCCCGCGCCGGAGGGGCTATGGGCGGGGTGGACCCGCTGATTCTCGCCGGCGGACTGAACCCCGCAAATGTCTCCCAGGCGATCGACCTGGTTCAGCCTTGGGCGGTGGACGTCGCCAGCGGCGTGGAGAAGGCCCCCGGCGTGAAAGACTTCCGGAAAATCGAGAAGTTCATCCGCGCCACCAGAGAAGGCGACGAACTGCGAAGCGAATTCTGGCGACCCTGACCGGCAAACACCGCTCCCGCCCAGCCGGGAGGAGGGGCAACGCTCGATACGCTCACGCCACGCGAGGACCCAGCCTCGGGCTCAGGTTGAGAAATTCCCGAGAATTACATTGAACAATTGGGGGTCCTGACCGATACTATTTGGTGGAGGCTTTGGTCGGCTCTCGGGCCGGGCATTGCCTTTACTTTTGCGCTCTCACCCAGACCCATCCCTGTTCTCTCCTGCGTGTCGCATATCCGTCAGATACCGAAATCCATGCACGATCTGAAGGCCGGCTTCGTCTTGCCTGGGGTACCAGTCGTCGAAGCGAAGCTCCTCAAGCTTTTCCACGTACGGACTCAACTCCTCGCGGGCAGGTTCCTCCATTTGTGGCAACCTCCATCCCCAGCTGATCAAGTAGGCTGCCAGATCAGCCAGCAGGATGCCTGTTGTCAGTTCTGAATGAACGAAGAAGGGCTCTGGAACGATAAGCGAGCTGTAGTTGCTTCCCGTAGGGTGTCCCAAGAAGTAACGGGCCATTCTCTGGACGAGCCTTTTGGCTTTGCTCTTCTCCAATTCGTCGCAAACGATCAGGCCGTGGTGTCCGCCGCTCTGTTTCTGCAGGATACGATAGTACCTTTCCATCAGGCAGAGCATGTCTTTGCCCAACCAGTGCGCCCTTTCAGAGGCTGGTGCGCACGCATCAATTACAGACGCTACGAACCTGACCCTATGGCGCGCCGCAATGTCCAGGACCTCATGCACGAACTGCAGAACCTGTCGACTGTACGCTACCAGTTCCCTCTCGGAGGTCCCGCTGACGTCCTCTCCACGCTGCCTTGCATTCTTTCCCTTCAGCAAGCAGGAATGCGCAAGGCTTGCCAGGTCGTCGCTGCTGATCTCGACAGGTCGCTCTGCGCTTTGGAAACGCTTCCGCTTAAGGAGTTGCTTTGTCTTCGTTTCTCGTTCGAGCAGGTTTCGCAGATAGTCCCCGAAGCAGCCCTTCTCGGCCGCCCGGACGCTCTTGACCAGATTCCAAAGCTGGGCCTGCTCAATCACCGCTCCAGCCAGCACTTCGTAAGGACCTCCGCTACCATCCTGTCCGCTTTCATCGACAAACAAGAGCATATCTATCGTCCTCCGCTTACGGGGAGCCCGGCCTGTTCGCTCTGCAACCGTTCACGCCGGTTCAGCCGAGAGGAGTGGCAACGCTCGATACGCTCACGCCACGCGAGGGCCCAGCCTGCAAAGCCATGCCGGGCATGAACTCGTCGTCAAAGGCCCCGCTTTCTCATCCTCTCTACGCCCTCTGTGAGCGCTGTGGCTGATCTCTGTTGTCACAGGTCGAGCTGTTTGCG
>JBKHCL010000056.1:0-21243 GCA_046541875.1 Phycisphaerae bacterium
AGGCTTGAGACCCTGATGGTCTCTCAGGCTTCGGCGGCTTTTTCGCCGGCGGGGGTGGTTTCGAGCATTTCCACGCGGACGCGTTCGATGCGTCGCTCGCTGGCGGCCAACACCGTGAACTTCGCCCCGGCGGCTTCGAGCGATTCACCGGCGGCGGGAATGTACCCCATCTGCGAGAAGAGGAACCCGGCGGCCGTGTCGAAATCGTCGTCCTCGGGCAACTCCAGACCCAGCGCGTCGTTGAGTTCGTCCACGCGGATTCTGCCGTCCACCTCGGCGGTGGTCTCGTCCATCCGCGTCATCAGTTCAGGCTCGGCCATGTCGTACTCGTCGGAGATCTCGCCGACGATTTCCTCCAGCACATCCTCGATGGTCACAATGCCGGCCGTCCCGCCGTATTCGTCGAGGATCACGGCGATGTGGAACTTGCGGGCCTTGAACTCCCGCAGCAGGTCGTCCAGGAGCTTCGTCTCGGGGACGAAGAAGGGCTTGCGCAGGATCCGCCGCAGCGGGACCTCTTTGTGCTCGACCAGGTCGCGCAGGAGGTCCTTGGCGTAAACGATGCCCACGATATTGTCCAAGTCGCCCTCGTAGGCGGGTACGCGCGAGTGGCCTGCTTCGATAATCAGTCGAATCGCCTCGTTGGTCGGCGTGTCCACCGAGAGGGCGAACAGCGCGGTCCGGGGGGTCATGATCTCTCCGGCGTGGGTCTCGCCGAACTCGATGACCGACTCGATCATCTCGACTTCTTCCGGGTCCACGGCGCCCTCGGCCCGGCCCTCGGAGGCGGCCTGGAGGATTTCGAGCTTTGCGATGTCCCCGTTGCCCTCCTCCTCGTCGGCAGTGCCCGTCAGTCGGCGGATGGGCAGGTCCATCGCGTGCATGACGGTGACGATGGGATAGAGCATGTACCGGAACACCACCAGCACACGCAGCGTGCCGGCAAGCACCGCCTCCCCGGCATACGCCGCCCACGCGTGCGGGATGCCCACGCCAAAGACGGCCACCACTGCCGCCGAGATCAACATGGCGCCCACCGTTGCCCACGCACCGGCCGCCGGGGCACCCAGCAGGCCCATCACCGAGACCACCAGCACGAGGTTGGACATCGAGCGACACAGCGAGGAGGTCAGGCGGAGTTCCTTGAGATGCTTCTCGAGCAGTTCGAGCTTGTCCCGTCCGGCCTTATCGGCAAAGACATCTTCCATCTGGGACCGGCGGAACATCCGCAACGCGTTACTGGTCAGCGCGAAGAAACTGGAAAAGGCCGTCGACACCAAGGCCGCCGCCCATAGAAAACTGTCCACGATCAGGCAAGCTCCGACAAATGCACCCCGGCCAAGGCCTCACGCTCCGCGCCCGCCGACCCGCCGGGATACTCCCGGGCGGCAGACTCCGCTGCAAGGCATGCACATTCTATCGGATCGACTACCCCCCCGCCACGAAAAACAGGCGATGTCTCAAGGACAGTGTACGACATGAATTGGTGGCAGGGCGGTCTGTGGTTCGTTTCGCTTCGCCCTGCTTGCCCCCCGTTCAGTTCTCTCGCCCGCAACAAGTTGCGGGCCCTACCGGCTACCCCCCCCCGCCACGAAAAACAGGCGATGTCTCAAGGACATACCCGATCTTCGCTCGACCCGAAGGCCGCAAACCCGAACACTCTCCGGCGGGACGCATGTGTGTCTTGTTTTCGCATCGGCCGTCAACTACTCTGATGGACACGAGAAAACGCCCGCTCAACCCGCAGGAGCAACGCCGATGGCAGAGACAACTCCCAGACCCGACGACGCCGGCAACACCGTTGACATCTCCGGCAGCCGAATTCTGGTGGTGGATGACAACGAGCAGAATCTCGAGCTGCTGGTGGAATATCTCGACTCGCTGGACTGCACCATCGAGACCGCCATCGACGGCATCGACGCCCTGGAAAAGGTCCAGCAAACCCCGCCCGACCTGATTCTGCTGGATATCATGATGCCGCGAATGAGCGGTTTCGAGGTCTGCCGCAAACTCAAGAGCGACCCCGAAACGCGGGACATTCCCATCATCATGGTCACCGCGCTGAACGAACTGGGCGATATCGAACGCGGCGTCGAAAGCGGAACCGACGATTTCATCTCCAAGCCCGTCAACCGCCTCGAGATGCTCACGCGCGTCAAGAGCCTGCTGCGCGTCCGGGGGCTTCAGAGCGAGCTGGACCGCACACTCGCCTACCTCAACGAGATGGACCCGCAGGAAGAGACGCAACAGTAACCCCCTTCGTGGAGAGAACGCTATGAACCCTCGCATCCGACTGCCCTTCCTCTGTGCCCTGCTGGCGACGTGCGCCGCCGGCTGCCTCCATCCCGACGGCCTGCCCGAAGAACCCGCCACCGACGCCAACGCCGCGCCGGTTGCGCAGGAGGGGATGGCCATCGCCCAGAAGACCGTCACCGAGGACGGAACGGTCCTCGCCCGCCTGGAGAATGGAATGGGCGTGGTCATCAAGGCCACCCGTACCGCCCCGGTGGTCCACGTGCGCAGCTACGTTCACGCGGGCGGGCTCTACGAAGGCGAGTGGCTCGGCTGCGGGCTCAGCCACCTGCTGGAACACCTCGTCGCCCAGGAGTCCATCCATTCCGACCAGGGCGCCGGGTCGATGAAGCCCGCCAGGCACGTCGAGAAGCGCACCCGAACGCTGGACATCGGCGGTCAATCGAACGCCGGAACGTCTCTGGACTACACGACCTACTATATTTCGGCATCGGCCTCGAAGACGACCGACTGCATCGAGCTGATCGCCGACCAGATGACAAAACGCACCATCAAGCAGGCCGACTTCGAGCGGGAACACGGCGTGGTCCAGCGGGAGTTGGAGATGGGGGCCGACAACCCCGCCCGCCAGATGTGGTATGCACACGCCGCCAACTGCTTCGGCTCGCACCCGGCGGCCGTCCCGGTGATCGGCCACGTCAAGCCGCTCAGCGAAGTCACGCTGGACGATGTCCTCGCGTATCACCGGCGGATGTATGTTCCGCAGAACATGGTGTTCGCGGTGGTCGGCGACGTGGACGAAAAGGAGGTCCTCCGGAAAATCCAGGCGACCTTCGCGAACTTCCCCGCCGGGCGGGCACCGAGACACAACCTCCCCGAAGTGCGGCCGTTCTCGGGTGTGCGGCGCGTCATCAAACCTCACCCCCAGTTCCGCGACGCCCAGCAGCAGATGAGCTTTCAGACCATCCCCCTGCTGCACGAAGACCTCCACGCCCTGGACGTGCTGGCGTACATCCTCGGCCGCGGACGCACCAGCCGACTGTACCGGACGCTCGTTCGCCAGAAGAAGCTCGCCACGAGCGTTTCCACCAGCTCCTGGACACCGGCGTGGGGCAAGGGACTCTTCACGGTGGACTTCCGCTGCGACCCCGACCAGGTCGAGTCAGCCGAGCAGGCGGTCATCGCCGAGCTCAAGCGGATCGCAGAGGACGGCGTCAGCGAGGACGAACTCAAACGCGCCAAGACGCAGAAGCTCGCCGACGAAGTGTACGGCCGGCAGTCGGCTGAGAGCATCGCCCAGCGACTCGCCCACGATTGGCTGAGCACCGGAAACGCGCACTTCTCTGCCGAGTACACCGCCGCCACCCAGAAAGTGACAGCCGACCAGGTCCGGGCGATGGCGCGGAAGTATTTCACCTTCGACCGGATGGCCATCACGCGCATGGTGCCCTCGCGGACCTTCACCGTCGCCGAGAAGAGCGGCCGGCAGTCTCGCGCCCGCAAGGCGACGTTCTTCCGCCTGCCCAACGGCCTGCGCGTGGTGCTCCAGCCGTCCGACGCGGTGGGACTGGTCTCGATGGCGATCGTCTGCGACGGGGGCATTCTGGTGGAATCCGACAAGACCAACGGGCTGGGCGCCCTGATGATGTCGCTCTCGACGCGCGGCGCCGGGGGGCGGTCGGCCGATGAGATCGCCTCGTTCTTCGATTCTGCCGGCGGAAGCCTCGTGGGGCGATGCGGGAACAACTCGTTCTACTGGCAGGCGAGCGTCCTGCAAGACCACGTCGGCGAGGCAGCGAAGATTCTCGGCGACGTCGTGACCGCCCCGGCGATGGACCCCAACGAGTTGAGCATCGTCCGCCCCCTGCTGCTGCGGCAGATCCGTGCACGGAACGAATCGCCCAAAGCGCAGCTGAACACGTTCTTCCGTCGCTCGTTCTTCCGCGACTCGCCGCTGGGCAAGCCCACCACCGGCGATGCCAACGTCGTTGCCCGCGCCACCGCAGAGCAACTCACACAGTGGCATCGCAAGCACATCCGGGCCGGCAGCAGCGTTCTGGCGGTGTACGGGAACTTCGACCCCGCCGCGGTCCGCAAGACCATCGAAGCCCGGTTTGCCAATATGCCCGCCGGACGGGTGAAACTGCCCAACGTCAAACCCCGGCGCGTGGCTGATGAGGGCGAACTGCACGTCAAACCCACCGCCCGGAGCGTTCAGCAGGCCGGTGTGATGCTGGCTGTGCCCGGCATGAAGGTGGACAACGACGACCGTTTCGCCATCACCGTGCTGGATACGATCATCTCCGGCTATCACCTGCCCAGCGGCTGGCTGCACAGCGAGCTTCGCGGCAAGCAACTGGTCTACTCGGTACACGCCTACAACTGGGCGGCCCGGGTGCCCGGGACATTTCTTACCGTGGCGGGCTGTCAGCCCGGGAAGGTGCCCGAGGTCCTGGGCATCCTCAGGAAGAACCTCCGGCGGGCGTCGAGCTACAAGCCCACCGAGCTGGAAGTGAAGCAGGCGGTCAACAGCATTCTGACGGCCGAGGTGCTGGGCAACCAATCGATGTCCGACCTGGCGATGCAGGCTGCCCTGGATGAGCTGTACGGCTTCGGGTACGACTACCAGAACACTCTGGCGGCGAAGTATCGCGAGGTTACCCCCGACGATGTGCTGCGGGCAGGCAGAAAGTACCTCTCGGGCGGCATGGTGGCCGTGGTGGTGACGCCCAAACCCGAACTGCTCAAGACCGACAAGAAGGACGGGACAAAAACGGGAGCAAAGCGTGAGCAAAGCAGATGACCTGTGGGACCTTTCCGTCCGCGAATTCATTGAAGCGGTTGGCGCCCGCAAACCCACCCCGGGCGGCGGGAGCGTCGCCGGGGTCGTGGGCGGGTTATCCGTCGCCCTGGCGCAGATGACGCTGGCGTTCACGGCCGGCAAGAAAAAGTACGCCGAGCATGAGGAGCTCTATCAGCGAGCGATGAAACGTCTCGCCCGGGCCGGTGAGATGTTCCAGTCGCTCACCGCCGACGACGCCGAGGCGTTCACGATGATCCAGTCGGCCTCCAGGGGTGAGACGGACATGCAACTGGCGGTGGCGGTCGGAACGAACGTGCCTCGCGAGATGAGCAAGCTGGCGCTGTCGGTGCTGGACGACCTGCTCGCCCTGGCCGACAAGTGCAATCCGTACCTCCGCAGCGACCTGGCCGGGGCGGCGGCGCTGGCGGCAGCCACCGTTCGGCTGGGCGATTACTGCGTCGCCATCAACGCCCCGCAGTTGGACGACGCCGAGAAAGCCCGGGAAGTGCTCACCGCCTCCCAGGCGGATGTACGCAAGGCCGATCGCCTCCTGGAGACCATCGAACAACTCAGCGGCGCCGCCGGCTGAGGAACATCACACGGACCATTCCACCAGCCCTGCTTCTACGATAGACTGACGCCCCACATGGCCAAGGAATACAATATCTCGCGTGCGACGGGCCTCTGCCTCGCCTGCGAAAAGCAATTCGAGCCCGGCGATGAGTTCACCGCCACCGTCCGGGAGAACGACGAGCAACTGGCCCGCGAGGATTACTGCCCCACCTGCTGGGAATCCAGGAGCGACGAGCAACGCAACTCGCCCGAGCTGCTGGGCGTGTGGCGTACGCGCACGCCTCAGCCCAAGGAGAAGAAGAAGGTCTTCGTGGACAACGAGGTTCTCCTGGCGTTCTTCGAGCGGCTGGACGGTACGGACGACGAGTCGCGCATTGCCTTCCGCTTCGTGCTCACACTGGTGCTCATGCAGAAAAACCGCCTGGCGTACGAGGGCTCGGGCAAGGACGACCAGGGCAGAGACGTCTGGCGGATGCGTGTCCGCGGCGAAGGCGGCAAACGGTACGACGTGATCGACCCGAATCTGGATCAGGACCGGATTTCCGAGGTCAGCGAGCAGCTCGGCGCGGTCCTGGAAGGGGAACTGTAAGATGAAACCACACGCAATCATCCCGGCGATGGTACTGACCGCGGCGTTGGCGGTCGGCTGCACGCAGCGGTGTCCGTCGGCCGACACGCTGGTTCCTCTGGAGACGCTGCTGGCCGAGCACAACCGCAACGCCGCGAAGATCCCCTACCTGCGTGCATCGGCCCGGTACGATGTAACGTTCATCACCGAAGCCGGCCTGCCGCTGCCGTGGAGTTCGTACGGGTATGTCTTCTACGCGCGCGGCGAGGACCGCCTGGGCCCGCACGATTTTGCCCTGGTGGGCAAGGAAGCGGGCAACGACGTGTTCCGCATGGGCACCAGCACCGAGGACAACGAGTACTACGCCTGGGCGTCGATGGGGTCCAACCGGTTCGCCTTGATCGGTCGGCTGGACCTGGCCGGCGCCCCGGGCGTGGAAGGCGCCGCCATCGACCCGACGCAACTGCCGGCGATCCTGGGCATGAGCGAATGGCCCAACCAGCGGGGCGGCCTGCCGACGATGGCGCTGTCCATGAGCCACCTGCCCGGCGAGGAAATCCCCGCCGATGAGCAATGTGCGTACGTACTGACGAGCATCGCCCGCCAGCCGATCTCGCGGACCATTCTCTTCCGCCGCGAGACGTACATCCGCTGGGACGGCGATCCGAACACGCCCCGCCGGGCGTTCATGGTCAAGGTGTTCGACCAGCAGGGGCGTCGGCTGATCACCGCCAGCCTCGCCGACTACAGACCCATCGACTGTTCCCAGTTGGAATCCCCGCCGGATGAACCTCCCGTGATGCCCACGGACATTCAGCTGCACTTCGCCCCGCCGAGTGCGGTTGGTCGGAGCGTCAAAGGCGGGTACATCTCCTCGATGCGGATTCGGCTGGATGAGCTGGCCACGCCGGACCTGCTGTATTTCGAGGTCGCCCGCAAGCGTCTGCCGGCGAGCTTCCCACCGGAGAAGATCCGGATCGTCGATCAGCACCTCAGATCGCGGGGGCAGCGTCCGTGAAACGTCTCGGCTGGGTCATCGCATGGGGCTGGCTTCTGGGTGTGGGTTTCGGCGCGTCCCTGGCGGCGGGCGACGGCCGGCCGGACGCCAACGAATACCTGGTCACCGGCAACCGATCGGCGCTATGGGTGGTCCGCCGGCTTGGCGACAAATACGACATCGTCGCCAAACCCATCAGCAAGGAGTGGACCTGGCAGGCGCGGAGCATGCAAGGTCAGCCGTTGCGGGTCGTCGCGACGGACCGTCGCCTGGTGGCGCTCTTCTCCCAACGGTCGGTGCTGATCCACTCGCTGGACACCGACGCGCCCCTCACCGGTGCCTCGCCGGCCGACCCGAATTGGCCCGCGACCACGAACCCGGTCGCCATGTGCCACGCCAACGGGATCGGCAAGCACGACGGCAGCATCGTCGCGATCGTGCCGGTGCCTTCGCTGAGGAGCGCCCTGCCGCGCTCGGAGACGACCACCGCCCCCAAGCCGGACGACGGACCGGAGGAGTTGGGCTCGGCACACCCCGGACCGATATCGCTTGCGGTGTTCCTCTACCAGGAAAGCGGCTGGCGGCAGGTGGGCTCGCTGCCCTGCGCGAGGTGGCGCGAAGGCGAGGGGGTGCTGGCCGCCGTCGTCGACCGGACGCTCTACGTGTCCCTGGGCGGGTGTGAGCCCAGACCCGATTCCATCGGTTGGCCCGAGGAGTACGACCCGGCCGACACGCCGGCCGTCATGCGATTCGACGGCGAGCGATGGCGCGTCATGCTGGCCCGACGCCAGCTGTCGGGAATGACCCCGGCGGGGATGACGTCCCTGGACACCCACCTGGTGCTGGTGGGGCGATCCGGCGATCGCGCCTTTGCGGACCCCAACGGCCCCCCGACGACCGCGCCCACCACCCGGCCCGCCACCCAGCCGACCGACGGGCTGAGACTCTTGGCGATGGACATTCACAGCGGCGCGTGGATCCGCCAGGACATCACGTCGGCCGACGGCGTGGACACGCCCGGACCTGCGGCGCTGGCGGGAGTCACCCGCCTGGGTGACCGGATTATTCTGGCTTGGACACCGACCGAGCCGAACGCCCCGCTCTTGCTGGGCAGCGTCGGGCTCAACGGGCAGATCGCCCGCACCGAACCACTGACCATCCTCACCGAACCCGAACCCAGCGGCGACTCGGCCCTGGTGATTGAAATCATGATGGGCGCGGTGCTGGTGGCGATGTTCGTCCCCCTGTTCATACTTCGCCCCCGCGGGCCTCAAAAGCCCTTCGGCCTGCCGAAGCTCTACCAGCCTGGAAACCTGCTCAAACGCCTCATCGCCGGGGCGATCGATCTGCTGCCGTTCATGGCCGTCGCCTCGGCGGCGCTGGGCGCCGAACCTTCGTCCATGGACGACGTCTGGGAGATGGCCAACATCAGGAATCACCCGGTGGAGCACGCCTACTGGATGGTCGCGATGCTGGGGGCCTACGTGGTGTATGGCGTGATCATGGAATACCGATTCGGGGCGACGGTCGGCAAGCTCATCACGCGCCTGCGGGTGGTGGGCAACGGCGGCGAGAAGCCGGACCTGCGGGCGTGCTTCCTGCGGAATATCGTGAAGATCGTCGAACTCTCGACGTTCCTGGTGGCCCTGCTGATCGTCCTGCCGATCGTCACGCCTTACCGCCAGCGCCTGGGCGACATGCTCGCCCGCACCAGCGTGGTCGAGAAGGATTCCATCGAACTCAGCGAGGCCGACAAGTCCTTCGACGTCCCCGAGGAGATGAAATCCGACGGGCCCGGCTCGCCCGACCACTCCGATGAGAGCTGAGAGGCGCAGCAAATCGGCTGACGCGCCATGCGGACGCGCCAGCCGATTCATGGCAAAGGGCGGTTCTGCAAACGTCCAACTCCCGGTCCTCAGCTAGGCGACCAGGTACTCCTCATCCAAGGCCGATCGGATCTTCTCCAGGGCGAGGTTCTGGATCTGCCGGACGCGCTCATTGGTGAGTCCGACCATCTTCCCGACCTCGGCCAACGTTCGGCCTTTGCGTTTGCGGGTGCCCAGCGCGAACCGCTCGATAACGATGGTCTGCTCGACATCGGTGAGCTTGGCGCGGTTGCGTGCGAGAATGTCCCGCAGGGCGTCGACGGAGTCTTCCCGCTGCATCTCGTGCTTCATCACGTCGTAATCGCTGCGTTCCAGGTCCGGGTTGAACTCGGTGGGAAACCGCTGGCGATATCGGCCTGTCTTGGTCGCAAGGCGATTGAACGCCTTGAGAATGGCCCGGCAGGCGTAGGTGGAGAACTTGAACCCGCGCGAGACGTCGAACTTCTCGACGCTGCGCAGCAGGGCCATGTTTCCCTCACTGACCAGCTCGCCGAAGTCGACGTTGGGGATCCGCGTGCGTTTGCCCATCGCCAGCACCAGCGCCATGTTCGCGCGAACCAGTTCACTGCGGGTGTGCATCGCCCGGCGGTACCAGTGGACCATTTCCCTGGACCGCGATGCGATCCGTCGACGGTTCTGCGCCTCGATCAGCCCGGCCAGGCGATAGCGGGCGTAGTTGTATCGTTTGAACATCGTCCGCTCTTCGGCGGCGGTCAGTCGGCTGCGCCGGGGCGCGGAGGAAATCTCGGCGGCGTCGTCCGGGAAATGCGTCCATACCGGAATCTCGATCCGCGGGCTTGCCGGCCCGAACAACGCATCCTCGGCCTGGGGCGAGTCGAATTCCTCATGAGGAACGTAGCCCATCTCCTCGGGAATGCGGTGGTAAAGCTGCCGTTCCAGCCGGGACAAACCCTTCAGATACGAAGGAACCTTCTTCAGCCCCGACCCCGTCTTCTGCATCGTTGCCTGCATCATTGCCCCCATCCTCTCATTGCTTTCGGCGACTCGGTCGTCGCCTCGGTCCTGTCGGACTCACTCGTGTATGAGTATCGGACACTGGTATGGCAAAACTTGAAAAGCCTGAATAGCCTGATACTTACAGGGGCTCCGTTCGCCCGTCTCAGCCATTCATACGGACCAGCCCCGACGAACCGTTCCACAAACACGAGACATACGTCACTCAGATGCGACCCCGACCCTCGGGCGAAACCACGCAACCCCAAGAGAACACAAGAGATGCTATCACAGAGGAAAAACACCCCGCACGCGACGATTCACCCGCAACCCGCCGCGACAACGAACCCCCGACAACCTGCTGCCGGGGCGTTACTTCCGCCCCATCAACCGTCGGACGAGCATTTCCTCGCCGCTGCGGTTCCCTTCGACCTTGTGCCCGATGAATTGTAGGACGTATCCCCCGACAAAAAACACCCCCGCCAAGGCCCATTCCTGGAAAATAAGCAGTACCGGCGCCGCCACAAACGACGCGGGGATACCCACCATGTGGATCCAGAAGTTCGCGGGGTTGCGGTGGCGGTTCATCCAGTTTTCCAGCGGATTGCCCATCGTCTTGCTCCCGGACCCGGCCTGTGGGCAGCTCAGCCCAGCAGGACCTTGACGCCGTAAATGCTCATGTAAAGAGTATTAAGAATCACGCCGATGAATAAATCCAGCCCGAGAATCGCCATGCAGCTGGCCACGAAACTCTCGGTACACGCCTTGCCGACACCGGCGGCGCCGGGCTTGCAGTGAAAGCCCTTGTAGCAGCAGATCAGGCTCAGCGCCGCCCCGAAGAACACCGCCTTGATGGGCCCGTAGAAAATGTCGAAGTAGCCCACCACGTTCACCGAATGTCGCCAGAACTCCGCGGCGTTGACGTCGTATACGAACACCGACATGAGATACCCCCCCGCGATGCCCATCACGCTTGCGTAGAGCACCAGGATCGGCAGCGCAATCACGCACGCCAGGAACCGCGGGACCACCAGAATCCGCAGCGGGTCGGTGCCCATCGCCCGCAGCGCGTCGATCTGCTCGGTAACGCGCATGGTTCCCAGCTCTGCCGTCAGCGCCCCGCCGACCCGGCCGGCGAGCATCACCCCCGAAAGCACCGGGCCCAACTCCCGAAGCACCGAGAGAATGATGATGGTGCCCATCTGCGCTTCCATGTTGACCGCCTTGAACTGCATGATCGTCTGGACGGCCAGCACCATGCCCACGAACATCCCGGTCACCATCACCACCGGCAGCGACCGCGTCGCCACGTGGTACAGCTGCGGCCCCAACAACCTCAGCCCGCGCACGCTGAACCCGCTCTGCACCAGCCAACCCATGGATCGGCCGCAGAAACGGCAGAAATCGCCGAACGCGTCCACGTCACGCGTGGCCCGCGCGCCGAGTCTCTCGATGGTATTCGTAAAGACCATGATTCCCTGCTTGTAGCGTCTGAGGGGGCCGGCGGTCAAGCCCAGCCGGAGGGGCCGAACCAGAGACTTACTCCGGAATCCAGAATGTCTTCTGCTCGGTGAGCGGTTTGGGCGGGCCGTCGAGTTCAAGGGCGATGGTGGTCACCAGCGGATCCGGCAGCGGCGTGGGCAGGTTCTTGAGGAACAATCTGCCGTCGTCGAGCTGCTCGAACGCCACCGGCGCCCCGCCATCGACCATGCGGGCCGAGAGCACCTTATTGGCCAACTCGGCAAAGCAATACTCGCCGCGCGGGTCCTTGGTCAGGTGCAGGTACACCGTGTTGCCTCGCACCGTGGTCAGCGAGATGTTGTTCCAGGCGAACGGGCTTCGATCGGTGGTGTCCATGAACTCGCGGTTGCGGCCGAGCCAGTCGCCGGCCGCCCGCAGGATGTTCAGGGAGGGCTCGGGAATGGTCCCGTCCGGGCGGGGCCCGACGTTCAACAGCAGGTTGCCCGCCTTGGAGCGTGCGGTGATGAGCATCTTGACCACGTCGGCAGGACCTTTCCAGTTTTCGTCGGTGGCGTGGTAGCCCCAGTTGTCGTTGAGCGTCAGGGCCGACTCCCACGGGCCGGGCTTGTCCTTGAGCGATTGCTCGGAGACGCGGAAATCGAACGGATCGCCGTTTCGCTCGTTGATGAGAATATCCGGCTGCAGCTCGCGCACGCGCTGGTTGGCGACCTGTCCGTCCAACGGCCCGGGAATGCAGCCGTCGTACCAGAGGATGTCGATCGTCCCGTAGCGGGTCATGAGCTCCTCCAACTGGGCCTGGTAATAGGCGATGAACCGCTTGCGGGCGGCGTCGGATTCCCAGTCCTCGCTGACGGGCCAATCGCGCGCGAAGGCGGCGGGATAGTCCGGATGCGTCCAGTCGGCCACCGAGAAATACAGGCCCACCTTCAGCCCTGCCGACCGGACGGCCTCGACAAACGGGGCGACCAGGTCGCGCCCGGGCCCGAGACGCGCTGCGTTGAATTCGGTCGTTTCGGTGTCCCAGAGGGCGAATCCGTCGTGGTGGCGCGTGGTGAGCACGACGTACTTCATGCCGCACTCGGCCGCGAATGTGGCCCAGGCGGCAGGGTCGTACTGCTCGGCGCGGAAGTTTTCGGCGTATTCCCGGCGGTATTCCTCGAAGGGGATCCGCTCGCGGTTCATCACCCATTCGCCACGACCGGCCACGGCGTACGGCCCCCAGTGAACGAACATCCCATACCCGGCACGGAGAAACCAATCGCTTCTGGACACGGCGGACTTCCTTTCAGATCAACGCTCTGTGGCGGTCGGGCCCATGTCTCTCCGGGCCCGCACAGCCTCGCAACTTGGAGGGAATGCTATCCATCGAGCGATGAAGATGCCACCGTTTTCCCCCGCCGACGACGACAAATGCCCGGATCCACCGTACACAGCGGACGAACCGGCCTATCGTGAGCCGGCGCAGGAGTTTTCAGACTCGATTAAGGATCCGCAATCCATTAATTATTCAGAATAAAGCGCTGGACAGATATTGCATGTGTGGTATATTGAATCCCGTGGGAGCAGTCTCCCGGCTGCCGTATGACGGGCGCTCACCCGTTGGCGTTGGGGGCTTCTCTCCTGCCGATTGCTCAAAATTGGTTTGTGTTTTTTGCTCGGAGCCCATGTGTATGGAGGGCTCATTGCTCAATCAAACAGAGGGGCGCTTCGGAGCGCCCGAACGTTAGGGAGGTTGAACCATGTCTAAATGGACGATTGCCATTGTGGCAACATTGGCTGTCTCTGTGTGCGTACCCAGTGCGCAGGCGGCGTTGGTCAACGGAGACTTTGAGACGACAGAGGGTATCGTGACCGGCTGGTGGCCGGAAACATTCGGAGACTGGGTCGGCGATGCCGCTTCCTTTGTGGGAACCGATAACGGAATCTCTCCGCAGAGCGGGTCGCAGATGATCCGCTTCGACGGCAGCGATTACCGCGGAAACCACCCCACCAATACCGAATCCCAACTCGGTCAGCTTGTGGACCTTACGCCCACCCAAGGCAACGGGACCCACACCGCGGACTTCTCGGGCTGGTTCAACCGTGTCAGCGGTGATGCCCAGACCGACACGGAGTTCCGCTTGGAAATGTACGCCATGCAGGGCAACCCGGCCAACTCGACGAATATGCGAGTCAACCATACCTACCTGGAGAAGACGGAGAGGACGTTCCAGGCTGCCCCCAACAACTGGCAGGAGTTGAGCACCGCGATGCTCATCCCCGACGGTACGGACTTCCTGCTGGTGTTCGCGGTCGCGGTGGAGAACGTGCACAACGACTTCGCAGCGGAACCCGAATATGACGGCCATTACGCCGACAACTTCCAGTTGAACATCACCGGCCCGATCGGCGACGATGATGACCCCGGGGATGACGACGACGATACCCCCCGTGCCACGCTCACCTACGACCAGACCACCGGCGAGGTGACGCTGGACACGCTGGACTCGATCACGCAGTTCACGCTGATGAGCCCGAACAAATTCCTCGGCGGGACGAATTTCCCGAACCCGCCGGGAAGCAACATCGACCTGTCCAACGTGATCCGCTACACGGATCTCGGCGCCACCGGCTGGACGGGAGTCATCAGCCTCGGCGAGATCCTCGACAGCGGATACACCGAGCAGGAGCTCATCGACATGATTCTGACCAGCGCCACGTTCTACGTGGATGGCACGAACGGCCCGTGGGACTTCGAGATCGACGTGATCAACGAGATTCCCGAACCGCTCACCATGTCCCTGCTGGCGACCGGTGGTTTGGCTGTCCTCCTGCGTCGACGAAAGAAGTAGGACGCCGAAAAAATACAGGAACGATCCTCGCCGAGAGCCGGCGATCCAACCTCCAGAACAGCGCAGCCGGTTTCCCCGCAGAAATCGGCTGCGTTTTTGTGCGCTGACCGTCGCTCCCGGCTTACCAGCGATCGACCGGCCCGATCGTCACACCAAGGCAGCGACGCATTTGCGGCCCCAGCGCCACCCGCGCTGCCAGCCGAACCGGCCAGACATACACGATGCCCTGCTCGTCGCACACACACAGCACCCCGCCCCGCAGCCGGCGCGGAACGCCCGCCCCGCTGAGCAGCTCCGAGACGCTCTGTGAACCGCTCAGTCCCAGCGGCTCGATGCGGTCGCCCTGGCGTCTTGTGCGAACGGTCAGCTCGCCGACCACCGCACCGGCGTCCAGCAGTTCGCTTCCCCTGGGAAGCTCCCGCGCCCGGCGGATGCATTTCTCAGCCCCGCCTGCCTCAACGCTCTCCAGCCAGGTCCGCGCCTCCAACCCGCCCGGCAGTGAGACGCGCCGGCCGATCGGCAGCGGCGTCTCGAACGGTTCGACCTCGCGCCACGCCTGCCGCGTTGGGCCGATCATCAGCGCATCGCCCTCGATCCACGCCCGTAGGTCTCCCGGCAGGTCGCACACGCCCCGGCCGGCGTCGGCCAACTCCATCAATCGATCGACCCACTCCGCCCCGAGCCGATCCATCGGGGCACTCACTCGCCCCAGCGCCACCCGCACCGCCTGCCGGGCGACGGCCGACCCTGCCTCGCGCAACGTCGTCCGCTTCAGCGAGACGCTCCCATCGCCACAGCCCTCGGCCAGCCCGTCGGCCAGTTGCTCCAACACCCCCCCCGCCTCGCCGGCCGCGTGGACGATTCGGAGCACCGCCTCGTCCACGCGCGGGTTCAGCCGTCGGCGCAGCTGCGGCAGCAGTTCGTGGCGGATGTAGTTCCGCGTGATCGTCGTGTCGCGGTTGGTAATATCCTCCCGCCATTCCAGCCCGCCCAACCGGCCATAGGCCAGCAGTTGCTCGCGTCGCAGCCCCAGCATCGGGCGGATCAATCTCACTCCTTCGCCCATCGCCCGGGACGCCCGCATCCCCGCCAGGCCGCGAAGATGCGCACCGCGAAACAGCCGGAACAACGCCGTTTCCACCTGGTCGTCGGCGTGATGGGCCAAGGCGACCGCCTGACAGCCGTGACTGCGGGCGACCTCTCTCAGGAACGCCAGGCGCTCGTGGCGGGCAGCCTCCTCCACGCCGAGACCCTTCTCGCCGGCGACAGCAGCCACATCCCGCCGCTCAACCACGCAGTCCAGTCCCCGTCTGTCCGCCAGTTCCGCGACGAACCGGGCATCGTCGGCCGACTCGTCCCGCAGGCCGTGGTCCAGGTGAGCCACAACCAGCGTCCATGCGGCGATGTTCTCGCAGGCCAGCTGCTCCAGCACGTCCAACAGCACCACGCTGTCGAGCCCGCCCGAAACGGCGACCACCACGCGATTCCCGGCAGCGATGAGCCCGCCGGCGCGGATCGCACTCGCCACCTCGCTTCGCACGCGGGTCTGGATGGAATCGTCTGGTCTCACCGGAGTTTGCCTTTCCGTTGCAGCCAACGGGTCGGTCGATATACTAGCACGTTCATCGAGAGGATCCACAACCGCATGCGAGCAACGCCCAGACAGCGCCATTTCGTCGCGATCATCCTCTTTGCCGCACTGTCGGCCGGCACGGGGGCCCTGGCGTGGACCGAAACGCACCTGAGCACCTCGCAGATCCACCTCGCCACCGCCGCTGCCAAACGCGCCCAGCCCGAACGCCTGTACGCCCATGACCCCATCTTCGGACCCAGCAGGCTCTGGCGGCTGACCAGCCCGGCCGTCCACGGGCTCATGGAACTCGTCCTCGTCCCCACCGACTACCGCGACCTGACGCTGCCCTACCGCACCGTGGCCGGGGCGATGGTCTTTCTGTTCCTGTGCGGAATGTACGCACTGATCTACCGGCAGACCCGCTCTTGGAGTATCGCGGCAGTGGTGGCTGTCATGAGCTCTGTCGTAACCGAAACGCTTGGTCGAGCCCAGTGGGGCATCGGGCCGCTGGCGTCCATCACTCCTTACGGAGTGGTCATCACCGCCACCCCGTGGATCGTGCTCTCGTACCTCCATTACCGCCGGCAGTGGCGCGTGGTGCTGGTATTCCTGGCGGTCGGGTTGCTGGGCAACATTCACCTGGATGTCGCGCTGAACCTGGCGTTGATCCTGACGCTGGTGTACCTCGCGGAGCGTCGTCTGGCCCCCTCGGCCTGGCCGATGGGTCTGGCGTGCCTGGCGACGTCGGCCCTGGGAGCTTTGCCCTACGCGGGATACTACCTCGCGATGGTCCAGCACCTCACCACCGGTCCGTCGACCGACCCGGCCGTGGTGGCCCGGGCCTTCGAGATGGGGCAACTGGCGGTGCTCTACCCCAACGTGCTGGACTCGCTGCTGGACTGGCTGATCGTGATCGCCCTGCCGCTGGTGGCGTCGGTAGCGGTGCTCCTGCGCTTCGAACGGTTCCGCGTGCGAGACGCCGGTGTCTGGCTGAGCTTCCTGCTGGCCGGGTCAGCCGTCTCGCTGGGACTGCACGGAATCAGCCAGCTGGTGGGCATCCTGACGCGAACGGCCCCGCCGGTGATCGACTTCATCCAGGCGTCCGCCCTGCTCATGCTGCCGCTGTACGTGCTGTTCGCCCAGGCGCTGACGCACCTCTTCCGCCTGGTGGGTCGTCACCGCATCTGGCTGCAACTGGCCCTGGCGGGACTGGTGATCGGCTGGGTGCTTCCCTCGGACAACCTCCAGCCGGTGCGTCACTGGGCATACGACGCGCTGACCGCCCACATGGAACCGGGCGAGAAGCCCCGGCGCGTCCAGGCAATCGAGTTGTCCAACCAGCGCCACGCCGAACGCGTCGCCATCGCCGAGTGGGCCCGCCGCAATTCCGACCGGGCCGCGGTGTTCTGCATAGACGACATCGAGTTCCGCATGCGATCGCGCCGCTCGATCATCACCGCCCGCCAGGACGTGCGCTACATTTTCTACCTCGCCCCGCAGAAACTCGACGAATGGATGGCCATCCAGGGACAACAACAGACGCTCCTCCACCCCAAAGCCCCATTGCAGGACCTCGAAGAGTTCCGGGCGTGGTTCAGCCGATTGGCCGAGCCGTCCGGCAGCGTATTCCGTGATGTCCCCGCGTGGTACGTCGTGCTGCCGGCGAACATCGCCCCGCAACATACCGGGGCCGCCTCGCGAATCGCCCCCGAGGGGTGGGGCAAACAGTACCGCCTCTATCGGCTTGTGGCGGAGTAACTGCTCCTCCCCTCAATGACGCGCTGGAAACCGCCGTCCCCTCACCCTAGAGTGTCGAGCGGTTTCCGTACAGAAGAGAGTCTATGTATACTCCGGCACAGAAGAAACGCAGGTTGTTCCGCTCGTGGACGTCACGTCACCCCATGTGGTGCGCTTGGCAGGTTACCTATCGCTGCAATTTTCGTTGCCGCTTCTGTGGCTACTGGCGCGACCCGATGGGACTCCAGCCCGAACCCGACGTCTCGCAGTACGCCCTGGGCGCACGCAAACTGGCCGGCTTCGGGACGATGATGATCTCGCTGGCCGGCGGCGAACCGTTCCTGCGGCAGGACCTGGGCGAAATCGTCCACGAGATCGGGCGGTACCACTTCCCCTTCGCCACCACCAACGGCTGGTTCGTGACCGAGAACGTCGCCCGGGAGATCATGCAGGCCGGGGCGTGGGGCGTGTCGGTGAGCATCGATTACGCCGATCGGGAAACGCACGATGCGGCGCGAGGCATGGACGGGGCGTGGGAGCAGGCCTGGCGGGCCGTCGAACTGCTCAGCGAGGCCCGCGTGCATCCCTGGCAGCGTGTGAACGTGATGGCTGTCCTGTTGCGCGACAACATCGACCAGCTCGATGACGTCATCCAAATGGCCCACGACCGGGACGCATACTTCATGATCCAACCCTACGGCCAGGCGAAAACGGGCTCGGCCGCCCATATCCACAACGACGGCCCGGTCGCGCCGAAGCTCCTGGCGCTGCGGGAGAAGCACGCGAATTTCCTGTCCAACCCGATCTATCTCTCCCGGTTCGATGAGTATCTCGCCGGGGGCATTCCCAACTGCCGGGCCGGGCGGGCGTTTTTCAATATCGACGCCGCCGGAGACGTGGCGATCTGCGTCGAGCACAAGCACGAGCCGGTGGGCAACCTCTACCGCGACCCGCCGGGCGTGCTGCACCAGCGCCTGCGACGACGCAGTAAAACCAACCGCTGCACCGCGTGCTGGTATAATTGTCGTGGGGAGGTGGAAAGTCTCTACCAGCCTCGCAGCCTGCTGGCATCGCTGCCGACGTACATCAAGAATCACGGTCGACCGTCGCAGAAAGTGGACGCCTCCGCTGAGTCCGACAAACCCCGGCCGTGACGAACCCCAACAGGCTGCCCAGAGACGATCCGCCCCGAACACGCCACAGCAAACCCCGGACACGGAAGAGAGCGTCCGAATGAATGAAATTCTCGCACCTTCGTTTCACAAGCACTGGCGACAGCGCCGGCTCGTGCGGCGGGCCTTGCGTCACGCCGGGCGCGCGTTTGGGTTGGGAGGGTTGTTCGCCTGGAAGCTGGACGACCATTGGCTTCGAATCGAGCGTCACGAAATGCCCATACCCGGCCTCGGGGCGGATCTCGACGGGGCGACCCTCGCGCAGATATCCGACCTGCACCGCAGCCCGATCGTGCTGGAGCGCTACCTCGGGCGGTGCGTCGAGGCGATCAACGAACTCCAGCCGGACTTCATCGCCATTACCGGAGACTTCATCACCGGCCCCGCCCATTACGCCCGGCGGGTGGCGATGGTGCTGGATCGGCTCCACTCGCGGATCGCGACGGTCGCCTGCCTGGGCAACCACGATTACGGGATGATGCACCCTTCGGGGTTGGGGACCATGCGCGGTCTGGCCCACGCCGTGACCGAACGCCTCGGCCACATGGACATCTTCGTGATGCGCAACGAGGCGCGGATCTTCCACAAGGGCAACGCTTCGCTGCAGTTCGTGGGGCTGGAGGACTACTGGACGACCTTCTTCAACCCCGAAGAGGCCTTCGAACTCGCCCGGCCGGACGTGCCCACCATCGCGCTGTGTCACAATCCCGACGCCGCCCCGCTGCTGGGAGACTTCCCGGCAAGCTGGATCCTCTCCGGCCATACGCACGGCTCGCCGCTGCCGACGGGCAACCTCACCGGAAAGGTCCTGCCCAGCACGAACCGCCACTTCTCAGCCGGTCACTACCCCCTGGCCAACGGCACGCAGCAGTTGTACGTCAACCGCGGGCTGGGCTACGGACGGCGATCCAACCTCAACTCCCGCCCGGAAGTGACGCTGTTCACCCTACGCACCGCCGAATGAGCAATCAGTCCCACGGGACCTGCACTTCGATCCGCAGATTCGACAGGAACGGCCCGCCACGCACCCCCGGGGCCGCCCCGAACGTGTCCGACACCCAAGGACGTTCGCCCATGCCCACCCATTGGCTTTGCTTTTCCACGCGTTCGGCGTACATGCTTGCCCGCGCCCGCGGCAGCGCGTTGCCCACGTAAATCCGCTCCTGGTTGCTGGCGAAAGACCAGTTCGTCCAGTCGCCCGCCTCGGTAGCCCGCGCCAGCGGCGAGCGGGCGATGAGCTTGTCCGGTTGGCCGTCGCCATCGGTGTCGGCGTAGGCAACGTAGTAGAACTCGCCCAACGCGCCGGCTTCTGGGTGGGCCATCGACACGCGGTAGGTCATCGGCCCGTCGTTTTTCTTCAGCGTCCGCCTCAGAGGCGCCCGCCAGACCTGCACCCGATGGGGCATGATGTGGGTCTCGGAAATGGGCTCTGCCACCCCGCCGCCACCGGTCTTCTTGAGGGGTGGAACCTTCTCGGCGGTGACCACCTTGCCGGTTGGCTTGCCGAACTTCGTATCGTCGTCCTCCAGCGTTTTGAGGGCCTGCCGACTCAGCGTCAGGAGCTTTTCCAGCTGCGTTTCCAGCGCCTTGGCCGATTTCACTTTCCGCCGGGCGGCGGCCTGGGCGTTCTCGTCCTTTGCCTCGGCAAGCGCCTTCTCGGCCGCCTTGCGGACAGCCCTCTGCTTCGCCAGCCGGTGGGCGTAGGTCTTCACTCGTTTCGCCGCCAGCGTTCGCTGCTCCCCCAGTAGCGTCTTGAGTGTTTTGGCGGCGTCGGCGGTGTTCGGATCGTCCGAGGAGGTCGCCTTGGGCGTGGTCGGCTGGGCTTTGCGGACCTGCTCGTGCAGGACCCACGCCTTGCCGTTCCACGTCAACTCGTCGCGGAAGGTCCGCCCGCCGGAGCTGACGAAGGTGGTCTCTTCGGTGGACAGCGACCGCAGCCCGCGATCGCCCCGATTGAGGCGGAGAATCCGCACGACCCGCCGGATGTTCCTGTCGGTGGTGGGGATCTTCGAGAGGTCGGCTACGTCGCCGTCCTCGTAGGTTACCTGGTAGTACACCGTGCCGCCGCGCCGCTGGGCAGAGGCGATGGAAGGGTCGGCCAACGCCGTCGCCACGACGGCGACAGCCAGGATGGCGATTCGAGTTCCGGTTGTGCGCATGAGAATCTCCTCGATGGTTGTCCTCATCATTCTAATCGGAACGACTCGCCCCCGCGCTGAGAGGTTCCTCCAAGCGGCGAGACATTCCGCGACAGCCGGATCGCCGCGGACCTTCCATGCTCAGCCTGGAAGCCCATGCCACGGTAAACCCTTTGAGGTAGCCCCCACCGTCAGGTGGGGGATAGACGCACCCCGTAGCACGGCCTTCCAGTTGAGACTCCTGAGCGAAGTCGAAGGGGCCGTGACTACATGGGC
>JBKHCL010000006.1:0-58169 GCA_046541875.1 Phycisphaerae bacterium
CCGCTCATTCGCTTGGGAACGCCTTGAGTGCCTCGTCCGAGCCGATCACCAGCAGGACGTCGTCGGGGTAGATCACCGTGTCCGGGCCGGGGACGGTGATGACGGGTTTTCCGGACGTCTTTCGGCCGTCTTCTTTACCCGACTCGCGTCGGATCGCCACCACGAGCACCTTGTACTTCGTGTTGACGGCGAGTTGTTTGAGGTTCTTGTTGTGGAAGGACGGCGGGGCGGGGAATTGTGCGAGCGAATACCCCTCGCCAATGATGACGCGTTCGATCATGGCCGGCGCGAGCAGACGGTCACGCCAGCGTTCGGCCGACTCTTTCTCGGGGTTGGCGATCTCGTCGGCCCCGATTCGCGAGAGGATGTCGCCCCGCGTGTTGGTCGTGGCGCGGGAAATCACGCGGGGCACGCCGATCTGCTTGAGAATCACCGTGGTCAGCGCCGAGGCCTCGAAGTCCGTGCCGATGCAGACGATGGCGGCGTCGACCTTGTCGATCCCCTGTGCGATCAACGCCTCTTCATCCGTCGAGTCCATGCTCACGCTGAGGGACACCCGGTCGCGGAGAGACTCCACCAGGGACTTGTCCCGGTCGATGGCGATTACCTCGGCCCCGGCGTCGGTGAGCATCGTCGCCAGTCGGCTGCCGTAGCGTCCCAACCCGATCACCGCGAATTGCTCCATGGTCTTTTTCATCGAATCTCGCCTCGCTTGCGCCGCGGGACTAGCCCACCAGGACGCTTTCGGTTGCGTAGGAATACTGAATATGGCGGATTCTCGCCGTAACCGCCAGCAGTAACGTCAGCGGGCCGATGCGCCCCAGGAGCATCGAGGCGATCACCACGCCCTTTCCGAATTCGGTGAGGCGCCCGGTCACGCCGGTGCTGAGTCCGACCGTTCCGCACGCGCTGCAGGCCTCGAAGAACACGTCGATCAGTCGCTCACCGCGCATATTCGTGCTCAGCACCAGTGTGACCGTCAACACCAGCGCGAGATAGAGAATCGCCAGCGTCAACGCCTTGGTGAGGATCTCGGCCGAGAGCTCTCGTCGGAAGAGCTCGCTCTTCGGTCGTCCTCGCAGCATGGTAAAGGCCGCCGCGACCAGCACCGCCACACAGACGGTCTTCAACCCGCCCGCCGTCGACGCCGGCGAGCCGCCCACGATCATCAGCATGCACATCCAGAACTTCCCTGCCGGGGAGAGCTCGTCCATGTCCACCGTGTTGAACCCCGCCGTCCGGGCGGTGATGGACTGGAAGACCGCCGCCCCGACCCGCTCGCCGGTGGGCAGCCCGCTCATGCCCGGCGCCGGGGCGGGCGCCTCGGGACTGGCGGAGTGGCGTCCCAGCGCCCGGCCGGTGTCGGCCGGCGTTTCGGTTCCCAGCAGGACGGCCATGCCGAGGACGATCAGGATGGCCGAGGCGGTCAGTGCGATCTTGGTGTGCAGCGACAACTTCAGGCGGAACGAACGTTGCAGCCGCTGGTGACGACGATGGCGAATCGCCCGCCAGGAGGAGATCAGGAACTGCTTGCCCGCCTGAGCGAGGTCCTGCAGGACCGGGAATCCCAGCCCGCCCAGCACGATCAGAGGGGCGAACACAGCCAGGATCTGCACCTGTCCCCGAACATCCATGAGGCTGGCATGGTAGAGCCCGAACCCCGCGTTGCAGAAGGCCGAGACACTGTGGAAGACGCTGTACCATACGGCGTCGGCCGTGGTGAGCGTGGCCCCGCCGTCGGCCTTCATGCCCGCGAACATCGGGTAGAGCATCGCCGCCCCGATCGCCTCCAGCGAGAGTGTGGTGACGATCACGAACTGTACCACCCGCCGCAGTGCGCCCACCTGCGTCCCGAAGACCTTCCCCAGCGTGTTGCTCTGGCGGATGCCCAGCCCTTTCCCTGCAAGCAGGGCGACCAGGGTTCCGAACATCATGATGCCCAACCCGCCCAGCTGAATCAGCAGCAGGATCACGCCCTGGCCGAACCGCGTAAAGTGCATGCCCGTATCCCGCACGATCAGCCCGGTCACGCAGGTGGCGCTGACGGCGGTGAACAGCGAGTCGATGTAATACAGCGGGCGATGGAAGGGGCTGTCCGGTCCGGGGGTTGCCGCCGGCAGCATCAGCAACCCGGACCCGGCGACACACAGGAACAGAAAACTGCCGATCAGCAGCCAACTGGGCGGGATGCCCGATCCGGAAAGGCGGATGTTCACGCCCACCAGGCGCAGAACCAGCGCAATGAGGATGTAGGCCTCGGAGATGATGACGTACAGCGCACTGACCGAGAGGATGCGCCCGTAGTTGAACAGCACCAGCGCAGAAGCCCCCAGCAGCGCCGGCAGGGCGAAGTCCAGCCAGTTCTGCTTGAGGTAGCGGAGCTTGTGTGTGGCGATCAACAGCCGAACGACGCGGTCCAGCACGAACAGTCCGACGATGATCGCATTGATCGTGTGAAGCCATGGAATCGGGATCAGTGCCGGCCGAAAGCCGCCATGCTCCATCACCAGCGACGCCACAGCCATCACAGCCGTCAGCGCGAGCAGCAGGTCGAGCACGAGGGTTACCGTGCGTCGGCGTCGTTGCGGGCTGCTCTCACTGGTGGTCTGGACCATCGCGCGTATCCTGGTTCTGGTGCCGGCGAAGGGGGGTTATCTGTCGTACACGTCGTCGGGGTCGAACACCTTCTCGCCAACCACGTCCCACTCGCCCTGTTCATTGAGCTTGCGGTAGAAGCACGAATAGTAGCCCACGTGGCAGGCGGCCCCGTGCTGGATGACCTCGATCACGAGCGTGTCCTTGTCGCAGTCGGTGTAGATGGCCTGGACTTCCTGCGTGTGGCCTGACGATTCGCCTTTCATCCAGTATTTCTGTCGGCTTCGCGACCAGAAGTGCGTCTTGCCCGTCTTGACGGTGTCGGCCAGCGAGTCGGCGTTCATCCACGCCATCATCAGCACCTGCTTTGTTTCGGCGTCGACACAGATGGCGGGAATCAACCCGGCGTCATTGTACTTCAGGTCTGCGAGGGTTTCCTGCAGCTTGCTCATGTCCTGTCTCCTGGGGGATTCGCAAAGACCGACATGCTACCGCCCCGTTCCGGGGGCGTCAACGTACACCACAGCCTGCATCGCGGGGAGTGCGAACTGTCCGGGGGTGGAACAACAGGATGTTCCTGCCGCTCATCGTCACGCCCCCGCCAGCAGTCCGAGGCGTCGGCCGTAAACCTTGAGCACCTCGCGGCGGAGGGTCTGGTGGGCCGGTTGGGAGAGGTCCGGGTCGCCGGCAACCATATGGAATGCGTCCCGCCGCGCGAGGCGGAGCAGCTCGAAGTCTTCGATCAGGTCGGCCACCTTCAGTTCCGGCAGGCCGTGCTGCCGCGTGCCGAAGAACTCCCCGGGTCCGCGGATGCGCAGATCTTCCTCGGCCACCTTGAACCCGTCATGCGTTTCGGTGAGTACGTCGAGGCGCCGGCGGGCGATTTCGTTACCGGGCTCAGCCACAAGAATGCAGTGGGCGTCGTCCCTGCCGCGACCGATGCGTCCGCGCAGCTGATGGAGCTGCGCCAAGCCGAACCGCTCAGCGTGCAGGATGACCATCGCGTTGGCGGAGGGGACGTCCACGCCGACTTCCACCACGACCGAGGCGACCAGCACCTGCACCGAACCGTCACGGAAACCGGCCATCACCGCGTTCTTGCGATCGGTCTTCATCTGGCCGTGAATCATGCCCACGCCGTAGTCGGCGAACGGGCCGCTGTCCAGCTGGTGATAGGCGTCCTCGGCCGCTGTCATGTCGCTGTCGGCCGAGGCGGTCACCAGCGGATAGATGAAATACGCCTGCTGCCCGGCGTCCAGCAGGCCTCGAACGAACCCGTAGATCTCGTCCAGCTCGTCCATCGTCGCGCATCGTGTTTCGGTGGTCCCTCGGCCGGGGGGGAGCTCGTCGATCACCGACACGTCCAGGTCGCCGAAGACCGTCATCGCCAGCGTTCGCGGGATGGGGGTAGCCGTCATCACCAGGTAATGCGGGGCGAAGCCCTTGCCGCGCATGGACGTCCGCTGCTGGACACCGAACTTGTGCTGCTCGTCGACGATGGTCAGGGCGAGGTTCGCGAACCGCACGCCCTCGGAAATCAGCGCGTGCGTGCCGACGACGATGTCGATGGTTCCCTCGGCCAATCCGTTGAGAATGCGCTTGCGTTCGGTGGCCTTCATGCCGCCCACCAGCAGCTCGATCCGCACGCGCGAGCCTTCCAGGTAGTCTACGATCTTGGCGTAGTGCTGGCGGGCGAGGATCTCCGTCGGGGCCATGATGGAGACCTGCTTTCGGTTCGCCACCGCCGTCAGGGCGGCGTAGAGGGCGACGACGGTCTTTCCGCTTCCCACGTCGCCCTGCAGCAGGCGGTTCATGGGCTTCTCGGCGGCCAGGTCCGAGACGATCTCTTCGACGGCGCGGTTCTGTGCATCGGTCAGGGGAAAAGGGAATCTCGCCCGGATCCGCTTGTCGATGGCGGGCGTACACCTCAGCGGCCAGGCGGGTCGGGAGACCTCCCGCATGCGCATCAGGGCCATCCCCAGCTGCATGAGGAAGCACTCATCGTACGCCATTCGCCGCCGTGCGCGTTTCCACTGGTCCTGGTCCTCGGGTCGGTGCATCGCCGCCACGGCGTCGGGGCGGGGCATGAGCCCCCGTTTCTCCAGGTAGTCCGGGGGGAACCATTCGCGGATCAGCGAACGTGCCTCGGGCAGGACGCGGCGGATGATCTGCCCGATGTGGCCGCTGGTGAGCTTGGCCCCGGCGGGGTAGACCGGCAGGAGTTCGTCTTCGTCGAGATTGGTCTCCTCGGGCGCCCAGATCACCTGGTAGGAGGGGTTCACGAACTGGACGGCTTCGCGGTACATCGAGACCTTGCCGTTGACCGCGATGTGCATCCCCGGGCGGATGCGCCCCTGGAGATAGCCGCCATTGAACCACTTGACGCCGACGAATGCCCCGGTCGGGTCCATGAGCGTCGCCTCGAAGTAAGGCCGACGCCCGTAGCCCTTGTAGTTCACATAGGTGACTTCCCCGGCGACGGTGGCGTTTGCCTCGTTCCCGCGCAGCGAACCCATGGGTTGCACCTGCCGGCGCAGATCGAACCGGCGGGGGAAGTACATCAGGACGTCTTCAACCGTCTCCATCCCCAGCGCACTGAGCTGCTCCGCCCGCGTGGGCCCCACGCCACTGACGTACTGAATTGGCGTATCAAGCTGCAGGGCGGTCACGCGCGAGCCCTTTCCACGACGGTGCAGGCTAGTCGCGAGGGATGACGATTTTCGCGCCGACCGGAATCGAGCTGGGCTTGATGTCCGGGTTGGCTGCAGCGATGCGCTTCCATTGCTTGCCGTCGTTGTAGTACTTCACGGCGAGTTTCCAGAACGTGTCGCCCTTGTCGGCGGTGTGGATGGTGGGTTGGTCCGCCGCCGGAGCGGGGTCCGGGTCGCTCGTGTCGATGATGTTCGAGCCGCCCATGTCGCTGTCGGCCGGGTCGGACGGAGGAATCGCCACGTGGTCGCCCGGGTCGCTCGCGTCGGCAGAGTCATTCGGGTCGATTGTTCCCAACTCACCGTTGGAGGTTCCGTCGGCGGAGGTGCCCATCGAGTCGGCCGAGTCGGCCGGTCGACCACAGCCGATCAGCAGCATTGCACCGGCCAGCAGCAGGATCGTCGTCGTACGCATCGTCAGATTCCTTTCTGAAGTGGATCGGTCGGTTCACCAAGCACTCGGCGTATCGTACCAGCCGCCTCATCGCGGTTCAAGCTCGCCCCATGGGAACAATCCCTGCCCCGGCGCGTCGGAATGAGGTAGAATAACCTGTCGCCCGGGCGGGCGGCGAATGAACCGAAACCCTGACAGCCCGACGATCCCATGAATACAGACAGACTCCTTGGCGTTTTTTCTGCTGCGTTCCTTTTGGTGGCCACCGTTTCACCGGCGTCGGCAGACAAGCCCCGCACCGACGTTCACGGCGACCTGCTCCCGCCCGGGGCGGTGGCAAGGCTGGGATCGGTGCGATTCCAACACGGGGGGTACGTCCGCGGGCTGGCATTCAGCCCGGACGGGAAGATGCTCGCCAGCATCGGCTATTCCAGTCAGGGGACGCGGGGATTGGTTCTCTGGGACAGCGAGACGGGCAAGCCCATCAGGCAGATCGACACTCCGGGCAGTAACGGCTTGAGCGTGGACTGGTCGCCCGGCGGGAACTCCATCGTCTTCGCCGACAGCTCCCAGGCGGTCTACATCTGCAACGTCCACACCGAGAAGACGCGTAAGATCAAGGTCAACTCGTACTGCTACCGCGTGGAATTCTCCCATGACGGCAATTCGGTGTTCGCCGCCGCCCGGAATGGGGTCTACCAGTTCCGCCGGCGGGACGGCAAGCAGTTGCGGAAGTGGAAAGATCCTGCCGTGTCGCTGAGCGTGGACGCCCGGGGCGAGTACCTGGTGACCGCCAACTCAAAGTACAACAAGAAGAAAGGGCGACCCATCCAGGTGATCGACCTGGAAACCGGCAAGCGGGTTCACGAGTTGACCCTCGGCAAGAGCCGGTTCTCGGACGTGGCGATCTCCTCGGACGCCAAGTATGTCGTCGGTGCCCCGGCCACATATGGACGGGGCGGGGTAAAGGTGCCCGTATGGGAGACCGAATCGGGCAAGAAGATACGCGAGTTCAAGATCGGCACGCGATATCTCCGCCGGGTGGAGTTCATTCCGGGCACTCATCAGCTCATTTCGCTGGGCACCAACGGCGAGATTTCGGTAACCGATGTCACGACGGGCAAGGAAGTCCGGAAGGTGGATATTGGTGACGGATCGACGCAGACGATGGCGGTCTCGACAAACGGGAAGTACGTCGCCGGGGCTGGGCGAACCCAGCGGATCGGCGTGTGGAACCTGCAGACGGGCAAACCCACCTACAAGCCGGTGGGACACTCGAACCGGATATCGGGCATTGTCTTCAGCCCCGACGGCAGCCAACTCGCCTCGGCCAGCTACGACAAGACGGTGCGCGTCTGGGATCTGAAAACCAGCAAGAGCAGGCATGTCCTGGACGGGCACAGCTCCTATCCGTACGGCGTGGCGTGGTCGAACGACGGGAAACGCCTGGCGTCGGTGCAGGTCTCGGGCAGTCATGGCGCGATCCTCTGGGACCCGGACACCGGCAGGCAGACCCGCCACATCAAGGATGTGCCGACCTACCCGATGGACATGGTTTTCCGCGACGGCGGGCAGGAGTTGGTCATCGCCGGGAGGCGGGGAAATGTGCAGGCGTTCGAGGTCGGCAGCGGCAAGCGCGTGTTCAGCGCGTCGACGAGCCCCCACGGCAGGCGCACGTACTTCTACTCGATCGCCCTGAGCCCCTCCGGACGTATGTTCGCGGCGTTCGGCCTGCAGAACGTGCAACTCATGGATCTCCGCTCACGCAGCAGCTATTCGCTGCCGACCGACGAGCGAATCATGTACGGCCTTCAGAACGCAGCCTTCAGCCCCGACGGCTCGCTCATGGCCTGGTCGGGCACGAAACAGGTACATGTGATGGAAGTGATCTCCGGGCAGGAAGTTCTCTCCATGAACCGTGGCAAAGTCGGGCGCAGCGCCGTGGTGTTTTCTCCCGATGGGCGATATCTGGCGACTGCCGATCAGAAGGATGACATCGACGTGTACGACCTGGCAGGCGGAAACCGCGTGGCGAAGTACGCCACCGGCAAATCCCGGAAACAGTCCGGCCAGCGGAAAGGCAACAAGCAACTCTTGATCCAGACCTATGCATACTCGGGAACCTGCAGCCTGCGGTTCAGTCCGGACGGGAAACTGCTCGCCTCGGGCAACGCCCAGGGCGTCGTGCTGCTGTGGGACTTCGCCGCGAAGGTGCGAGGCTCGGACGACCCGCGAGACGACGTGGACCTGGAGGCCTGTTGGGACGAATTGGCCAACCATGATGCCCGTCGGGCCTACGGGGCCTACTGGAAGCTCTCCCGGAAGGGCGGCGAGGCCGTCGCGTTCCTGGCCGACGCGATGAAGCCGGTCACCAAGCCCAAGGCCGACCTGATCCACGAGAACATCGACCACCTCGACGCCGAGAATTACCATGCACGCAAGCGTGCCTACTCCACACTCGCGCGGTTCGGGCCGGTGGTCAAGCGCGAGCTGCTCCGGGCGATCAAGCAGAATACATCGCTGGCCGGGCGACGCCGCATCAGGGAATTGCTCCGCGTGATGAACAGTCCCACCAGCCGTTCGCCATCGGTGTTGCGACAGCTGCGGGCGGTAAGCATCCTGCGGAACATGCGAACCGACAAAGCACGCGAGGTCCTGGATACGCTCACCACGGGCGTCAAGGAAGCCCCTCAGACGGTGGCGGCCCGTCGGGCGGTTGAGCTGCTCAAAAAGACCGATGACGAGTAACCGCCGGGCGACCTCAACGGGCGCCGAATCGGTTGACGCACTGTCCCACCGGCGGGGTCAGCAGGGTCTCGGCCGACCATGACACACCGGCGGGGCTGTGAATGCCGATCTCCGTCGACTCACCGGGCAGCAGCGTGATGAACTGATCGCTCACCTCGGCCCGCGGGTCCAGCCGATCCACCTGCAGACAGAGATCACGGATGAGTGTGCGCGCTTTGAGCGTGACGCGACAGCCTTGCTCATCGGGTGAGATCTCCGCATCCAGCTCGGGCGGGGGGTAGTGGAGTTGTTTGTCCCGCGAGAAGAACCACGTCGCCCGCGCGCCGGCGGCCTCGGCCACCAGCAGCTCGCGGGTTTGATCGTCGGCCTCGGTCAGCGACGAATCCAGGCGCTCCACCGGCAGGCAGCTTCGCGGGGGCACCTCCAACTGACGGGCCGACTCGGCGAGCGTCTCGCCGGTAAAGCTCATTCGCCAGAGAACCGCTTCGCCGCTCCAGGGCTCGTCGGTGTCGTTGATGGCGAAGAGGATCAGCCCGCCCTCGCCGGGTTGGATCGTCAGGAGTCGATCGGCGTAGAATCGCCGGGTGGCGTACCAGAGCGGTTTCTTTCGTCCTGCCCCGTCGACGGCCGACCAGCTGGTGACAGGCCAGCAGTCGTTCAGTTGCCAGTACAGCGTGCCCATGCAGCGGGGCCTGCGCGAGCGGAACCACTCCACGCCGGTGGTAATAGCGCGGGCCTGATTGACCTGCAGCAGGTAATGCCAATCATCGAAGCTCGCGGGCATATCGAACCATGCTTCCAGGTGCCGATCGTTTCGCTCGTCGCCCCGGCCGGACCGTTGGCGATGGGCCAACCCCTCCGATCCGCGGCGGAGCTGGTCGTCGGCCAGCGCTTCAGCCAGCGTCGCGTATGTCGGCGGCGCCTGGAAGCCGAACTCGCTGCAGAAGCGAGGTTCGTCCTGGCGGTAGGCGCTGTAATCGTCCCCGAACCAGACGTGCCAGATGTGCGTGTTGCCGCGCGGGTTGGCGTTCGGATGGAACTCGGGGTCGTGGTCCTCTTTCCACTGTCCGGAGTACGGGCTGGCCGGCCAATAAGGCCGCGATGGGTCCACCTGGGCGACGACGCGCGGAAGCAGCTCCAGGTAGTAGCCCAGCCCCCAGGTGCGCCCTTCCACCAGCCCGTTCTTCTTCCAGCCCCAATCGCAGTAGCCCCCGAGGTTCTCATTGCATCCGTTCCACAGCACCAGCGAGGGGTGAGGCATCAGCCGGGCGATGTTGAAGCGGGCTTCCTGCTCGACGAGGTCTGCGAAGGGTTGCTCCTCCGGGTAGCCTGCGCAGGCGAACAGGAAGTCCTGCCAGACCATCACGCCCAGTTCGTCGCAGAGGTCGTAGAAGGCGTCGGTCTCGAAGATCCCGCCGCCCCACACGCGGAGCATGTTCATTCCAGCGTCCACGGCGTTGGCGATGGCTGGGCGATATCGCTCCGGCGTGCAGGCGCGGTCCAAAAAGCAATCATCCGGAATCCAGTTGGCGCCCTTGCAGAAGATCTCCCGCCCGTTGACGCGCAGAACGAACCGCGAGCCGGCGTCGTCTTCGCTGGTGTCCAGGTCCACGGTTCGCAGCCCGATTCGGCCGACCCATTCGTCCAGGACGCGTCGACCTTCGCGGTCCCTCAGCGTGACCTTCAGCGTATACAGTGGCTGATCACCGTATCCTCTGGGCCACCAGAGCTGGGGTTCGTGCACGTCGAGGCGGACGAAGGTCTCGGCGTTGTCCTCGCGCAGGGCGACCTGGTGGCTGAACGCCTGGCCGTCCGGGGCTTCGAGCGTCGCCGTGACGCCCAGCCAGCCCGCCTCGGCCCGGTCGATGTCCACCAGCACGTCCACCTGGGCGTCTTCGGCGTTGGCGAGGACCACCCACGGCCGGACGTCCTGCAGGCGGGCCGAGCCCCAGCCACGCAGGGCGATGGGCTTCCAGGGTCCGGCGGTGGTCAGTTGCGGGCCCCAGTCCCAGCCGAAGTTGCACGCCATCTTGCGGATGAAGTTGAAGGGCGGCAGGTCGTTGACGCGCGGCAGCTCGCCCAGTTCCTCGGCCTTGGCGCGGGCGTAAGGCAGCGGGGCGCGAAAGAGAACTCGCAGCGTGTTTTCGCCCTCGGTGATGGCTGACGCCACGTCGAAGACGTGCTCGAAGTGCATGTCCTCACAGCGACCGATGAGCCGATCGTTCAGTTCCAGCGAGGCGACGGTGTCCAGCCCCTCGCAGACCAGCTCGATGTTCTCGTTGCGGAGCAGGCGCGAAGGGGCCTCGAACGTACAGCGGTACTCCCAGTCTGTCTCGCCGATCCAGCGGAGATGCTCCTCGGCGTCGCCGATGTACGGGTCGGGGATGAGGCCCGCATCGAGCAGGGCGGTGTGCACGCAGCCGGGGACGGCCGCCGGGACGGTCTTCCGGCGAATGGTGTCGGGAACCTGGACGGTCTCGCCGATGGCGCGCAGCGTCCAGTTGTCTTCGAGGCGAAAGATGTCCATGAGAACTCCGTCGAGCGTCTATGCCCACCTGCCGGCAGGCGGGTCAGGATCCGGCTACGGAGTTTTCTAACGCCTCAGCGAAGCCGATGCAAGCCCGCACGCGAATCGTGGTACGGGCGTCCCGGCCACGCGACATTTCTGCCGCCGCGCCGAAGGGTTACTTCGCCTCGATCGCCCTGCGAAGCTCGCGATATCGTTTGTAGGCGCCCGGCGCGCGGTCGACGAGGTCCTTGGTGTTCTTGAACTTCATCTGGATGGCCGAGTCTCCCTTGCGGCGGATGACGGTGATTTCGCCGTCCTTGGCCACCCGGAATTCTTCGGCGGGCCGATGCATCGAACGCAGGAGTGTCAGGGTGTCGTCCATGTCCGCCAGGATCTTCTCGATCTCGGAAATCAGCTTGCGACGCTCGGCAGGGGTGACGGGGCGTTTGCCGGATTCCCCCCCGTCGGCGGCGCCCTTCCCTTCGTACTTTGGCTTGTCGGCTTTGGTCTGGTCGGGGCCTCGGGGCTCGCGATCCTGCTTCCGGGTTGCCGGAACGGTCGGCCCGTCGGCTGATCTGGCTGATTCGCCGGTTTGCGGCGCATCTCGGGCCACTTGCACGCGGGCATTCTCCCCAGTGGATTCTTTCTTCCCCCCGGTGTGGTCCTCGGCGGTTTCTCCACCGCCGGCAGCCAATGCCTCCGCGCCGTCGGACTCCTCCGCATCCTCGGCCTCCATCTCGTCGGGCAGGCATTCTGCGAGTTGGCGGTCCTTCTCCTTGCCGTCGCGACGGGGGCGTTGCGTGGCAGGGGAGGCTGCTGCACGCTGGGCTTTCCCGCCCCGGGAAACCCCATCGACGCGGGGGTCGGCCTGCGACAGCTGATACTGGTCCATTCGGTGGCGGGAGGCCTGGGAGACCGCCCGTTGCTGACGGGTCAGGCGGGCGAACTGGGCGTGGGTGTTGGGGTCGGCCTGGCGGAACTCAGCCGGAGAATCGTAATTCCAGGCCTTCAGCTTCCCGTCTTCGGTCCTGTCCTGACTTTCGGGCGAGCCTTTCACGACCGTCAGTTCCTTGCCGTTTCGGCTGACGATGTAGCGATTACCCTGGACGTCGGTCCAGCCGACCGTTTCGGCGGGTGCTTCGTTGGTGGGCTGGTCGGCATTGGCCAATTGGCTGAAGGCTTCGTTGTTCCGCCCGAGGACCGCCTTGATGCGGTTCGGGTCGCGCTCGGGCACCCAGTTGTTGTTCACCTTGCGATAGACCTTGGCCTGGACGGACTCGACGTCCTGGACGGGTTTTCCGTTGGCGTCGTACTTGTAGCCGACCTCGCCCAGCGTGCGGGGCGCTGCGACGGTAACGGTTCTCTTGAGCCGTTTGCCGGCGCGGATCACCTCGATCCGCAACTGCCGGCCTGGCTTTTCGCGAACAATCTGTTCCACGAATGTTCCGGGCTTGGCGGGGGCGGGCTTGCCGTTGACCGCGGCGATGACGTCGTACCGCTTGATGCCCGCTTTGTCGGCAGGCCCGTCGTTGATGAGATTCACCACGGTCAGGCCCGTCGTATCGGGAAGGGACAGTTGCTTGCCCAGCGCCTCGGAAACCGGCGCCACGCGAATTCCGATCCAGCCGCTCTGTCCGGCAAGAAGGTTCGTCGCCGTCTGCGAAGCGACAAGGCTCTTCTGCGAGTCGTTCGGGGTGGCGGTGTTGGCGGAACCGGCGTTGTCGGGCGAGGACGCAGGCTCGACGGTGTCGCCCGCCAAGGCAAGGCCCGCCGGCAGCAGCGCCAACGTCAGGATGAGTGCAAAGCGGATTGTCTTCATATTCGGTCTCCCGGGGGAGGGGATTACAGGTCGGCTTCGGTGTGGCAGGCGTCGTCGGCTACCCGGTCCAGTTGGATCATGTATACCTCGCCGCGTGTCTCATCGACCACGCCGATGTACTCACGGCTGACATGGACGGTCGAGGTCGCATCGCAACGGATGCGTTCTCGTTCCAGGCGTTCGGCCAGGTCACGGGTCGGTGGTGGCGGGGTGTCTCCGCAAGCAACGGCCGGGTCGGCCGACTGTGTGCGAGGCTGGGCTATCGCATCGGCATCGGAGAATGCATCCGTGTCGGCAGGGATGGCCGGGCCTTCAGGGGCCAGTCGCGCCGGATCGCTCGGTCGACCGGTCTCGAGGCCCCGCCCATCGCGCCCGGTAAGGGAGTTGTCCGCCGGGGCCTCGGTGGCGGGGCCCTTGGCGAGATCCGTTTCGCCAGGCGCGCGTTCACTGTGTTCCGCCGTCAACTTCTCACCGGTGGGCACATTGGGCGTGTAAACCATGACGAATGCGGTCACGGCCACCAGCAGCGTGGCGGCGACTGCGGCGAATCGACGGACGCCGGCCCCCAGGCGGCCTTGGCGGCGTGTTCGGGCGACTTTCCCCTCGGTCGACGGTTCCAGCAAGGCGCTGAGTGCGTCGGCCACCTGGCGGTCGCTCTCGGCGAAGGCGGCGGTCTCGCGGTGCAGCGACGGATCGCGCAGCATTTCACGTTCAAACTCGGCCCGCTGCTCGGCGGGCAGGGACCCGTCGAGATACCGGCAGATCCGAAGATCGCGGGCGTCGGCGTCCGGCTGGTTTCGCTCAGGCGATGTCATACGTCCTCTCCCGGCTGGAGTTTGTCCCGCAGCATACGTCGACCTCTTACGAGGCGCGCTTCCACCGTCGAGGGCGACACGTCCAGCACGTCGGCGATCTGTCGGTGTGTCCAGCCTTCCAGGTGCCGGAACACCACCGGGTGTCGGTAGATTTCCGGCAGCGACTCGACCGCCCGCAGCACGCGCTGCTGCGATTCTTCCAGCGAAGCGGCCCGGTCGGGCTGGTCGGTGCTGATTGTGTCGGCCTCGTTGAACATGTCCTTGACTCGTTTCCAGAGCTTTCGGCCCCGGGTGGTTTTACGTCCGGCATCCAGGGCGGCGTTGCGGGCTGTGCGATACAGCCAAGACCGCCACGCCCGGGTATCCTTGAGCCTGTCGCTTTGCTGCCAGAGACGGATCCAGACCTTCTGGCAGATGTCGTCAATGAGGTGAGAATTGCCCACCGTGCCATAGACGACCCCGCGGACCCACTTCTCATTGCGGCGCATGAACTCCTCCAACGCGCCGGCGTCTCCGCCACGCAACGCCTCAATGAGCTGCTGGTCTGCGTCGTCGTCCTGGAATGGCACCTGCATGTCCACAGTGAAGACGCCTCTCACGGGTGGATCCCGACAGAAAATCAGGAAAAATCTCAGTCTCTTTCCACGGCCTGAGCGGAAGGCTGGGACATCGGGGGCGCTGCTGCCTCACCAACGCCCGGCGAGCCCGGTACAGACAAGATGCCCGCGACACACGCGCGCTGAATGATTAGACTGCCCAGTCGGCCGACGGTTCATTCGTATTCTACTCCATCGGCCCGGAGCAGACACGAGACTGAGATGATCGAGACGCCCGAACAACCCGCACAACCCGGTAGCGGCCTGCTGGCTGTGGTGAGCATGAGTTGGCCCGCGAGCCTGACGATGCTCAACGTGACCGTCGTGCGTTTTATCGACGGGCTCATGGTTGCCGGGGTCGGGGCGGCGGCGGTCTCCGCGCAATTCTACGGCGGGATCTGCTCGTTCGCGCCGGAAAGCTTCATGATCGGGCTGCTGGGCGTGGTCAGCACGTTCGTGTCGCAGAACCTCGGGGCCCGACGGGAGCCGCGCTGCAGCCAGTACGCCTGGGCGGGAATTGGCGTGGCACTGGTGTGGGCGGCCATGATGATGCCCCTCGCCGCGGCGGCCGACTGGGGCTTCGGCCTGCTGGGATACGACGAATCACCGCAGGCGGCGATGTACTTCCGCTACATGGTGCTGGCCGCGCCGCTCACGCTGGGGGCTCGCGTGCTGGAGCAGTTTTTCTATGGTCTGCATCGTCCGCGCGTGGTGTTGGCGGCGTCGCTGGTGGGCAATGCTCTGAACGTGGCACTGAATTACGTGCTGATCTTTGGAAAGCTCGGGCTCCCGGCGATGGGGCTGGAAGGGGCCGCCCTGGGAACCGTCCTCGCCTGGGGCGTGCAGTTGATGATTCTGCTGGCGGTGTTCTTCGCCCCGTCCATCCATGCGCGGTATCGCACGCGAAGGCCGAACGCCTCCTGGAGTCAATGTCGGGCCATTCTCCGCGTCGGTTGGCCTGCGGGCGTGCAATTGGCCAACGATATCTTCTCGTGGGGCGTGGCGATCATGGTGCTGGTGGGGCAGTTCGGGTTGGCCGACCGGGCGGCGACGACCATTCTCATGCGGTACCTGGGTCTGTCCTTCATGCCCGCGGTGGGGGTCGGCATCGCCACGACGGCCCTGGTCGGACGGGCGATCGGGGCGGGCGATCCGGACCTCGCCAAACGCCGGGCGCGCGAAGCGGTCGCCCTGGCGGCCTGCTGGATGGGGGTGTGCGGGTTGGTCTTCTGGCTGGCGCGAGGACCGCTGATCGCGCTGTTTCTTCGGGAGGTCCCACCGGTGGGCTACTCGCCCGATCAGCTCGCGGCGCTGCAGGAGCAGATCCTGACCATCGGAGGGCGCATTCTTCTGCTGGCTGCGGTGTTCCAGATCGCCGACGCGGTGGGAATCGTCTACACCGGCGCGCTGCGAGGGGCGGGAGACACGGTTTGGCCGATGGTGGCCACGATGATCACCAGTTGGGTGGTCGTCGTCGGGGGAGGGGTGACGATCGTCTCAGCCTGGCCGGAGTGGGGAGCGGCAGGGCCATGGATCGCCGCCACCGCGTATGTGTTCATTCTCGGTGCCCTGGTCGCCTGGCGGTTCGAGAGCGGCGCCTGGCGATCCATCAATCTGCTGGGTGATACGTGCATGCCCCGTCGGAGCAGTCCGGAAGCGTCCTGACGCCCCACTCATCGAGACCGCTTTGCGACGGATCACGCTCGGGGACATCCATCATCCGAAGTGCCTTCTCGATGGCTGTCCGGTAGACCCTGGCCGGGCGGGGCTCGACCCACCGCATCGCCTCTCTGCCGCGAATGTAGAGCACCACCGTGGGCAACTTCCGAACGTGGTGGGCTTCGGCAATATCCGGATACCGATACACGTGCACCTTGCGGATAATTGCCTGGCCTTCGTACTCGACGGCCAGCGTGTTGATGGTGGTCTCGATCTCCTGACAGCCCGGGCAATCGGGCGAGCAGAAATCGATCATTACGGGGTGATCGGCGTTCTGAAGACAGGTGTCCGGCAGGCAGATTCCCTGGCCGCACTCGGCGCAGGTGGAAGCGCAGCCGACGGCGAACAGCAGACTCGCTGAAATCGCGCACGCCAAGAGAGGCGGGAGCAGTTTCCGATGACCGACGGGGAAGAAAAATCGCATATGGGCCTGCTTTCCGATTGGCTGCACCTGTGGCGTTCCCGCCTCTGCGGAGGCCGGGTTACACCCCGCATGGGAACCATAGGATAGACCTCGGAGGCGGGCCGGGCAAGCCCGCGCCGAAGGTCGATTCGGGTTCTTCCCCCGGGAGCGAGCGATCCGGACCGCCTGCCCCCGAAGTGGTTGCCTGCTACACCAGGACGTTCACGCCCTGGCTGGCCTGCATCTCGGCCATGGCGTCCAGCGTTCCCTGGATGACATCGCCGGCCATTTTGGAAACCTCCTGTGTCATTTTCGCCGCCCGGACCTCAGCCGCCATTGCGGTCTTGGCCTGGCTTTGGGCGGACGCCCCAGCCGCCACCGCGTTCAGCGCGGCGCCGGATGTTTCCGCAACTCCACTTACATTCATCTCAGTCTCCCTCCATCGATGCGAGACTGCGTGTTCTGTGCGCACCGGCGGCGCGCAACGTTCCATGGTTCATTACCGCAGAAGGGCCGGTCGACTTGAGCGGTTTCGGGGATTTCTGCCTTTCTGTATTGGCGTGTGCAGGATTCGTCAGCTTTCCGTGCCGCCGACCTCTTCCATTTGGGCTGCCAGACGCGAAAGGATCCGCACGTGGCGTATTTCTTCGGCGATGATCCGGTCCACCTCCTCGGCGCCGGTGGGGATCGCCTCCTTCATGCCCAGGTAGAACATGATCGAGTCCTTTTCCTTGCCGATGGCGGTCTCGAACACGCCGCCGGGGGTGGACGGGACCCACTCGTTGGCCGATTTGGGCTTGAAAATCGTGCCCTCGATCATCGCGTCGATGTAGGCGGACGCCTCGCCATCGGGGTCGACGTACTCGCTGCGTTTCTCCTCCGGGATGTCGCCGGCCAGGTCGCGGAAGACCTTCTCGTGGTGTTTCTCCCACTGGGCCAGCTTGGTGAACAGCTCGCGGGCGTCGTCGGACTCCACCTCGTCGGCAGCCCGGCGATAAAACGCCGCGCCGTCCCGCTCGATCTGGCAGGCCATCTCGAAGACTTCTTCCAGGCAGAAACTCATGACGGTGTCCTTTCGTTCGTGTCGTTCCCATCGCCTTTGCCGCGGAACGGCAGGCAGCCGGTGGGGCACTTCTCAGACGCCTCTGCCAGGTCCGCTGCGTCGCGCTGGGGATCATAGGAATCATAGTCCAGCCGGGAGAGGTTGCGTTTCACCTCAAACAGATCGCACACTTTGGCGCAGATCCCGCAGGCGATGCATCCGACCGGGCAGATGGCCCGCGTATCCTTACCGGGATCTCGGCTGTTGCAGGCGACCACGATCACGTCGGGCGCCTTGAACGGCTCGATGGTGATGATGTCGCGCGGGCAGGCGCGAACACAGTTCCCGCAGGCGGTGCATTTGTGGAAATCCACCACCGCCAGACCCTCGACGACGTGAATGGCGTCGAACGGACAGGACCGCTCACAGTCGCCCAGGCCCAGGCAGCCGAACACGCATGCCTGCATCGTGCCCACCACGTCGGCTGCGGCGCAGGTGGATTCGCCCTGGTAGGGCACCTGCCCGCGACGTTGGGTGCGGTCGGCTCCGCAGTGGACCACGGCGAAGTGGCTGCCCACCTCGGGTGCCTCGATGTCGAGAATGTCGGCCACGGCTTGGGTGGATTCGGCTCCGCCGGGCAGACATTTGTCGATGCGTTCGCCTTCCTCGACGATGCCATGGGCGTACTCGTTGCAGGTGGGATGGCCGCATTGGCCGCAGTCCAGCCCGGCCAGGGCCTGTTCGACCTCTTCCACGACCGGGTGCTCGTGGACCTGCCAGGCACGCTTGGCACGCTCGAGCACCCACGTCATCGCAATGGCCAACGCAAGCATCACAACCGCCGCGAGCGTGACGATCAGCCAAGTCATTCACTCCACCTTCCTGCAGGAACCGCTCGTGACAGAAGTATAGCATCGCGTGGAGGCCGGTCAGCCCGGCTGCAAGTTAAGTGAGGTGGAAATCTGGTCGAATCAGATACGGAAGGCCTACAGCGGGGTCAACCGTCCCGCGGAGGAAAGCGAGGAACGTTTATGGCTACATCGACCGGTGCCGGGCTCGGCTGGTATCTCGACAAGATCAAGGAAACGCCGCTTCTGTCCGCCAAGGAAGAGCGACAGCTCGCCCGGCGGGTGCGCGAGCACTCCGATCCGATCGCCCGTGAGCAGATGATTCAGGCGAACCTTCGGCTGGTGGTGAAAATCGCCAAGGACTACTCCAGTCCGGGGATGACGCTGGGCGACCTGGTGGCCGAGGGGAATCTCGGGCTGTTGCGCGCCGTCGAGGAGTTCGACCCCGAACAGGGCGTTCGGTTCAGCACCTACGCTGCCTGGTGGATCAAGCAGTCGATCAAGCGGGCCCTGATCAACGCCGGCCAACCCATTCACATTCCGGCGTACCTCGTGAAGCTCATCCGCAAATGGCGACGGGCCCATTCCGAGTTGGAGAACGCGCTCGGCCGCCCGCCGACCGTCAAGGAGATGTCCAAGAAGCTCAATATTACCGCCAAGAAGGCGGACATCATCCGGCAGGGCCTGTTGGCCGTCAACGCCCCCAGCCAGATGGGGGCCGAGGAGACCCAGGCGATTTCCGAGGTAATCGCCGACCAGGAAGGCGTCATGCCCGAGCAGAACCTCCTGGACGAATCCACCAGGCCGTTGGTGAACTCGCTGCTGGATCGCCTCCCCGACCGCGAGCAGCGCATCCTGCGTTTGCGGTTCGGCATCGAGGAGCACCCGAAGTCTCCCAACCGGACGTACAAGGAAATCGGCACGGTCATCGGCCTGACGCGCGAGCGAGTCCGCCAGTTGGAAAAGAAGGCCTTGGGCGGCTTGAAGGACGTGGTCGAAGAGCTGCTGTAACCTAACCCACCTAAACCGGGGCACTCAAAGCATCTTACCGCCGAAAGTGCCCAGGTCCGCAGCGCGCTGGAAGACGCCCTCCACACCGTCGGTCGCTGAAGGTCTTCGCGGATGTCTGCGCCACGCCGGTGCCGGCACGATTGGCTGCTGCCGTGGCGATGGTGGCGGTCGTAGCTGCGCCCGGTCGATCAGACCTTCACTTCGAACGTCTCGTTCTTCTTGAGGTCCACGCAGAAGGCGGCCAACAGCTTGGCGACCTTTTCGAGGTCCCGCAGATCGAGCATTTCGACGGTCGAGTGCATGTAACGGTTGGGGATGCTCACCAACGCCACCGGCGTGCCTCCGTTCTGCGTCCAGTAGGCGTAGGCGTCCGTCCCGCCGGTGACCGAGAACGTCTCCATCTGCACGCCGATTCGCTTCTTCTTGGCGACAGAACGCAGACGCTCGGTAATCACCGGGTGATGCTCGCGCCCGAGACTGATGGTCGGCCCTTCCCCGAGCTTCGTCTCGCCGTGAAGTTTGACATCGATGTTGGGCGTGTCGGTCGCGTGGGTGACGTCCACGGCGATGGCGGCGTCCGGGTCGTGCTGCTGGGCCTGCATCCGGGCCCCGTTGAGGCCGGTTTCTTCCTGAATGGAGCTGCAGGCGTAGATCCCGCAGGTCACGCCCTTGTCCTTGGCCAGTCGCAGCGCCTCGATGATCGCCCAGACGCCCGCGCGGTTGTCGAATGCCCGCGCGACGGCGATGTTTTTGTTGAGCATCTCGAAATCGTCGGTGAAGGTAATCGGGTCGCCGATGGCCACCTGCTTGCAGGCGTCGTCCTTGTCCTTGGCGCCGATGTCGATATGGATTTCCTGCCACTTGGGGGCCTTGCGCTCCTTGGCGGATTTGTCCAGCAGATGGATGGCCGTGGCGCCCACCACACCGCGGACCACGCCCTTGGGCGTGTGGATGTTCACCCGCTTGGACTGCACCAACGCCGGGTTCACCCCGCCGATGCGCTGGACGTAGATGTAGCCGCTGTCGTCGATATATTTGACGATCATGCCGATTTCGTCGACGTGTCCGTCGAGAACAATCCTCGGCCTGGCGTTGGGATTGAGAATCGCCACGGCATTTCCGTACGCGTCGGTCTTCACCTCGTCGGCGTATTGGCGGGCATACTCGCACCAGATCCTCTGGTTCTCGACCTCGTAGCCGGAGGGGGAGGGGGTCGCCAGAAGCGTCTTGAGAAACTCCAGGGAATCGGCTCGCATGGGTTTTCCTTTCGGGGTGTCGGATTGAATCTCTGGGCAAAAGGCTAGCGAAACCACCCCGAGAACGCAACAATTCACGTGACGGAACGCGCACAAAGGCGAAGATGCGACCTGCGTTCGTCCGATAAACAGAACGTGGTACCGGTTCGGGACGATTTCCCCCGGTGCCGACCGGTGTGCGGATGAGGCGCCTCGCGAGGCGTCCGGCAAGGGAATGCGGCTGTATGAGGTTGGGAATCCGAACCAAGCTGGTGGCGCTGCTGACACTGGTGGGCCTGCTGCCTTTGACCGGGGCACTGGTGACGATGGTCATCAGCGGGGGGAACCTGCGTCGCGAGGCGTTCGGGAAGATGATTCTCACCACCGCATCGGCCGAGAGCTCCGAACTTCGCTGGATTCTCGTCAACAACATCGAAAACATTGAGTTGTCTCTTCGCGATTCACGTTACGCCACCGACCTCGACGACCCGAACCGTCGGCTCTCGCCCCGTGAGATCGAACGCATCGAGCGCGATTGGCCTTCCCTTACCCCCTCCGACCCGGCCGTATCCAACGTGCTCAACCATTCCCTCGCCGGTGTCCTGCATCGTCTGCAGCGACACGACGAGGAGCTTGTCGAGATACTCATGACCGACCGATGGGGGCAACTCGTTGCTGCCACGGGCAAGACGACGGATTTCTACCAGGCGGATGAGCCTTGGTGGCGCGAGACCTACAACGAAGGTCGGGGCGCCGTGTGCATCCAGGACGTCTCGTACGATGAGTCAGCCGGCGTGTGGAGTATCTCGCTGTGTGTGCCGGTTTCCAGCAACAATCGCGTCGTGGGTGTGGTCAAGGCCGTTCTTGCGCTGGAGCCATGGGTGGGCATGCTGCGCATCGGCACCGAACAGATGTCCGCCAGCCCCATGCTCCTGCGGGAGGATGGAACGGTGCTGTTCCGCCAGGGCGTCCGGCCGATGGGCTCGCGCATGGACAACTGGCAGGGCGTGCCCACCAACCAGGGCAGCTGGCGGGCTACGGAGGAAGGGGAGATCCAGGCGTTCGCCCCGCTTCGTCTGCCGCCTCGAATCGGTACCTATGAGGTCCGCGGGCCCGATTGGTTGATGGGCCTGTACATGCCACAGTCCGAGGCGATGGGCGCGGTGTACCGTCTCGGTGGGGTGGTTCTGGCGATCGGGCTGCTGATTATCCTGGCGATCTTCGCGATCGGAATCTGGTTGGTCGAACGGAGCATCGTCAAGCGTATCCGCATCCTGGCCGGGGCGACGATGAAGATCTCCGAGGGCAACTTCGAGCACCGCGTTGCCGGGGAGTGGGGCGGGCGGCGCCTCCTCGGACGAGATGAAATCGACGACCTCGCGACCGACTTCAACCAGATGGTGGACACCGTGCAGTCCACCCACGACCAGCTCCGCGCCGCCAACGACCTGAAGGAAGACTTCATCAAAATCGCCGGCCACGAGCTGCGCACGCCGGTGACCTACATCCTCGCCACGGCCAAGCTGCTGGCCGACAGCGAGGACACCGAGCGTCTCAAGAAAGCCCTGGAGACCATCAGCTTCAAGACACGTCGTTTGAACAAGATCATCCAGGCGATGTTCAAGCTCATGCCCGGCCCGGAGGGGCTGGAGGAGATGATCTACGAGCAGGTGGACCTGCGCGAGCTGCTGCAGGAGGTGTTCCTGGACAGCCAGCACTTCGTCGAGCGGCGGGACCAGAAGCTTTTTGTTGACTTCGCGGAGAACCTTCCCCGCGTGGTGGTCGATCGCGACAAGCTGTACGACATCGTGCTGAATCTGGTGATGAACGCGGTGAAGTTCACGCCCAATGAGGGGACCGTCCGCGTGCACCTCGGGCTGCAGCTGGGCGATTACGTCTGCATCACGGTGCAGGACGAAGGCCCGGGCGTCTCCGAGGAAGAAATGCCTCACATCTTCAAGCCCTTCTTCTGCGGGACCGACGTGATGAAACATTCCACCGGCTGGAGCGGCTACCAGAAGCGGGGCATCGGGCTTGGGCTGGCGGTGGTGAAGCACTTCGTGGACCTGCACTGCGGCGAGATCCGGGTGACCAACAACGAGATCGGAGCCAAATTCGTGGTGACCATTCCCGTAAGGCCACGGGTGGGTGACGAACCCGAAGAGGAACCCCCGCCCAATCCGCGGGACAACTCAGCCTCTTCGTGAAATCACGACGATCCGCGCCGCCGGCGGATGAGCGTCTGGATCGTGTCGATCACTTCATCGACGTCGAAGGGTTTGACGAAGTACGCGTCGGCCCCGGCGTCGAAGCTCTTGCGCCGGGACTCGTCGTTGTCCAGCGCCGAGATCACCACGATGGCCATTCGCCGCGTCCTTCCCTCCTCGGCGCGAAGGCGGAGGCAGGTCTCGAACCCGTTGATCTCGGGGAGCATCAGGTCCAGCAGCACGCCGTCCACGTCCATCTGGGCGGCTACGTCCAGTGCGTCGGGTCCGGAGTAGGCGGCCCGGCTGTCCAGCCCATGCACGTCGAGCAGTTCGCACTCCAGCTCGTTCATTTCAATGTCGTCCTCGACGACGAGAACCACCGGGCGTTCGTCCATGAAGCAGGGTCCTTATCTGCCCGCGGCACAAAATCAGCCACCACTGGCGTCTACCGGGGCGGGGGCGTAGTCTATACACTCACGGCCGACGGCTGAAACAGGTCGGCCGACACGCCGTGTCACCAATAGAATACGAAGAATGGTACCAGCCGACGAACATCCAGTCCAGCTTCCCTCCGCCGCCCAGCTCGCCCAAGCCATTGAGATCTATCTGCAACTGGCGTACGAAGGAACGAACAGACCCCCGACGCTGCAGCGAGTCCTGCCTGCCGAGGGGTTCGACCCGGGCGAGTACCTCATGAGCGATGCCGTCGAGCGAACTCCTCCCGACGCGGCATTGGAAAACGCCCGTGCATTCGCCATTCGCCTTGGGAACCGCCAGTATCCGAACATGAAGCTGCGTCTCTCGCGTCCGCCCAAAGACGACGTCCTCCTGCTGAGCGTGGATTCGCATGACGCGATGTTGCAGGTGCCCCCGGACTCACCGGACTACGATGCCCTCGAGGCGATGAAGGCCTTCAATGCCGAGCTGGCCGGGCGAATCCAGGCTGCCTGGGACCACGCCGATCTGCCCACCGAGAAGCGGCACCTGCGCGAAGCGATCGACCGGGCGCGCGACCAGTCCAGGCCGTCCGACCTATAACCACCCCGGAACCACCATGAGCACACCCTATCTGCAACGCCGTTACCTTGTGAGTTTCGAGTCCCGCCGCGTCCCGCACATCTTCACGGACGTGCTGGTGATCGGAGGGGGCGTGGGCGGACTGCGCGCGGCGATCGAGGCGGCCGGTCCGTCGGAGGTCATCCTCGTGACCAAGGGGGCCGCGACCGACTCGAACACCTACTACGCCCAGGGCGGACTGGCGGCCGTCACCAGTGCCGCCGACTCGATCGAGTCGCACGTGGCCGACACGCTGGCGACGGGGCTGCAACTGGCAGACGAAGCGGTCGTGCGGGACGTACTCGCCGAGGCACCCGAGCATATTCGCGAGCTTCGCCGGTGGGGAATCGAGTTCGACACGTGCGACGGGGCGCTGCAGCTGGGGCGCGAGGGCGCTCACTCGGCCAATCGCATCATCCATGCCGACGGCGACGCCACCGGCAGGGCGCTGGCGGAGGGGCTCATCCGCGTGGCGATGGATACCGAGAAGCTCAAAGTCTTCGATCAGTGCTTCGTGGTCGACCTGCTCACCGATCCGCCCTCCGGCGGGAGCGACGCCGAGTGCATCGGCGCCTTGACCTACCACCCGCGATTCGGGTTGCAGGTGATTCGTGCACGCCAGACCGTTCTGGCTGCGGGCGGGGCGGGCATGCTCTGGCGTGAGACGTCCAATCCGCCCAACGCGACGGCCGACGGAATGGCCCTGGCGTTTCGCGCGGGGGTGGGAATCGCCGACCCCGAGTTGATGCAGTTCCATCCGACCACGCTGTACGTTGCCGGGTCCACCCGGTCGCTGATTTCCGAAGCCGTCCGCGGCGAGGGAGGCTACCTCGTGGACCGCAAAGGCGAGCGGTTCATGCCCGAGTACCACGAACTGGCCGAGCTTGCCCCGCGCGACGTGGTGAGCCGATCCATCCTCGAGCAGATGGGCCGAACCGGCAGCACGCACGTGTTCCTGGACGTCAGGCACATCGGGGGGGAGGCCTTCGCCCAGCGGTTCCCGGGCATCGATCAACTCTGCCGCTCATTCGGGATCGACCCGTCGTGCAGCCTCATTCCGGTCCACCCGGCCGCCCACTACATGATCGGCGGAATTCGCGTCGACGCTCAAGGCCGAACCTCCATGCCCGGACTGCTGGCCTGTGGCGAGGTCAGTTGCACCGGTCTGCACGGGGCCAACCGCCTGGCGAGCAATTCGCTGACCGAGGCGTTGGTCTTCGGCAAGCGGTGCGGGCAGGTCGCCGCCGAACAGGCCGGTGAGAACGGCGATCGTCTGACCATTCGGGACATGGACTGGGAGGTCGAGCGGTCCGACCGCACGGAACTGGATATCGCCGACGTGCGAAACTCGCTGCGATCGATCATGTGGCGCAACGTGGGCATCGTCCGACAGGGCGAGCGATTGACCGAGACCATCGAGATCATCAACTTCTGGGGGCAGTACGTGATGGACAAGGAGTTCTTCAACGATCCGGGCGGGTGGGAGTCCCAGAACATGCTGACGGCCGCCTGGTTGGTCGCCGAGTGCGCGCTGCGACGCACCGAAACGCGCGGCGTCCACTACCGCGAGGACTTCCCCAAGACCGATCCCGTGTGGAAACGCCACCAGACGCTCCGCCGCACGCCGCATCAACTGGTCGTGGAGTGATCGGTCGTCGCCGTCACGGCAGGCAGATGGCGAGGGGTTCCATGAGCACTTCCGGCAGGATGCCCAGCACCACGATCGCCGAGATGGCTGCGGTGATCACGCATCGCCGGAGCTGGCCTTGCCAGCCGACGAGGGGTTCGGCGGCGAACAGTTCACCGGATGGAGCCGGCCGCAGCATTGCCGCGATCAGGCGGATGCACGCCACCGCCGACAGGCCCCGCACCAGGGCCCAGCCGACGGCCACCCCCGGCCAGCCGGCCGAGACGACCACCCCTGCCCGCATGACCCAGCCCATCGCGCCCAGCGTGGGTGCCAACCCCGCCAGACTCCACATCCCCACGCCGATCGCCATCGCCGCTCCCGGATGCGACGAGGCGAGCCCCGCCAGGTCGCCCAGTCGGCCGACGGGTTCGCGCCGGGTCCGCCGGATGTACAACATCGCCGCCCCCACGGCCAGGGCGTGCAGCAGCAGCGAGACCAGCGAGGCTGCCCCCACGCGCACGCCGACGGTGAGATAGCTGAAACTCGGAGCCCGGTCGCCCGTCAGCGCCGCCAGGAGGAGACCGGCCAATTGGACCCCCGCCAGCCAACCCAGCACGCCCCACGTCCGTCGCGATCGCATCGCCGGCAGTGCCCCAGCCACCGCCAGCAAACACAGTGCCTGACCGGCGACCCGCCGCCACGGACCGACGACCGCGTGCAACTGCGGGCCGCCCGGGAAGGTGTCGCGTCGCAACGCCGTCGCGAGCGATCGGCTGGCGTCGGTGGTGACGGCAGGTTCGAAGAGGTCCGCCCCCAGCGCGATGATGAGCATCGCCGCCAGGAGGAAGGTGGTCATGCCCAGTGCGCGGAAGGCGTGGTGCGGGTCGCGCCGGCCGATCAATGGTTTGCGGACGGCGCGCGTGTTTCGGGTGCCGGTGAGAACCCGCAGCACCAGCATCACCATCTGCGCGGTGTGCATCGCGACGGCGAAGGCGCCCGCCAACCCGACGACCATCCACCAGGCAGAGCCGGTGCGGATGGCTGTCATCTTCGCGCCCAGCACCATCGAGGCCCCCACGAACGCGCTGAGCCCCGGGACGGCCACCATCGACAGCAGCCAGATTGCGCCCAGCACCGCCAGCCCGGGTCGGCGACGCCCCAGGCCCACCAACTCAGCCAGGGGGGCGGTCGTCGCGCCGGGCACAGCCGAGACCAGCACAAGCATCAGCCCGGCGAAGCTCACCGCGTGGGCGATCATCAGGAACATCGCCCCCGAGGTGCCCATGGCTGTGCCGGTCGATGCGCCCAGCAGCGCCATCGCGCCGATCAGTGACGCCGAGGCGGCCAGGAAGTCCAATACGGTCCGCCGGCGGTAGCAGAGGATCGCCGAGACCAGGGCGGCCGCCGAGAGCGCCACGCACAACCCCAGCCCCGCATCCAGCGAATGGGGCAGCGTGGCGGGGACTGCCACGGCGACGGCGAGATAGACGCCGAGCTTCATCACCCCGCCGACCAGCAGCGTGGTCGCCCCGGCCGGGGCACCGTGCAGCGCGTGGGTGAGGCCTCGGCTCAGCGGCCAGATTCCCGCACGCACGGCAACGGAGATCCCCAGAAGCGATCCGATGGCAATCGCCTGCGGGGCCGACAGCTGCAGGACGAGAAGGTCGGCGGTGGCGAAGCTCATCAGCCCGGTCTTGGCGTAGTGGATCCATCCCAGGTGCAGCACGCCGACCCACCAGGCCCCGGAGGCGAGCATCTGGGCTGTGAGCCAACGAAAAGACGGGTCCTCGCGTAAAGCCCGCCGACGACCCAGCGCGAAGAAGACGGCGACGACGGCTCCGTCGGCGAAGAACGACAACAGCAGCAGGTCGCGCGAGACCATCGCTCCCAGCAGGCAGGCCTCGCCCAGCAACAGCCAGGCGAAGTGGGCCCGCCCGGCCCCGGCGATCTGTCGACCCGACGCCAGAACCGCCGCCGGCGCGATGATCGCGACACCCAAGGCCCCCATCGACGAGATCGCGTCCAGCCCCCAGGCGAAGTCCAGCCCCATGGCCACGCGAAGCCAGTCGCTTGCCGAGCCAAGCCTCGCGCCGGTCGACAGGCGGGAGACGGCGACCGCCGTCAGGCAGAGCGTGCCCATGGTGAACATCGTGGCGTTGAATCGCGTCAGTTGAGCGTTTCGCCGCGACAACCCGCCGGGTGGGCGAAGCAACGCGACGAAGGCAGCACCGATCGCCGGAAGCAGCACCATAGCCAGGAGAATGTGTTGGTCCAGGGTTTCGAGCATGGTTCACGCCGGCGAGGGATTGGACATTCGCCCGGGCAGGGGGCACAATAGCCGACCATTGCCCGGCGGGCAAGGTACGCCTTCGTGACGTGTCGTGACGAGAGAGCGGGAGAGCAACGATGGACCGGCACAAATGCATCCGTCAGCCTTGGGACGAGGCCTTGAACGACGACACCAGGAACGATTCTGGAAGGAGGGACACATGAAGAACACAGGGCTTGGTTTGATTCTCACGATGCTGCTGGCGGCGACGGTTGCCTCGGCGGCGGATCTGGATGCATTGACCAACGACGAAAGCTCCCGCGTTCGCGAAAAAGCCGCCTGGGTGCTGGGTCGCATCGGGGCCGACGCCAAGCCCGCGTTGGATGAACTCAAGAAGGCCTCCACGAGCGACAAGAGCAAGCGCGTGAAGGGCCGATGCCTCGAATCGCTCACCCGCATCAAGAAGGATTTGGCCGGCAAGGACAAGTAACGGCCGAGCAACCCCATCGGCCTGCGTTACTCGAACGGGTAGCGCAGGCCGATTTGCCTGCGCACCTCGTCCAGCGTCCGCATGATCGCGAGTGTTTCATCCAGCCCCATGACGGGGCTTTCGGTGAGGTTCTCGGCCAGGCAGGCTGCGACGTGGTCGGCTTCGTAGTTGTAGCCGTTGCCCTCGCGCGGCAGCTCAAAGTGCTCCTCCTCGCCGTTGGCGTGGAAGGTGAGCCCCCTGTCTCCCCACCAGGCGTTGTCGATGGTGACCATCGCCTCGGTCCCGCAGACGGTGATGGTCTTGGGTGTGTTGGTGCGCACGGCGCAGCTCAGCAGGGCCGACGCGCCGGTAGGGTACGCCAGCAGCATGGTGGTCTGCTCGTCGACGCCGGTTTCGCCGATGGCGGCGGAGGCGTGAATCGCCTCGGGCACCCCCAGCAGCATCGACGCCAGGGAGACCGGGTAGACCCCCACATCCAGCAGCGCCCCGCCGGCGTGGTGGGGGTTGAGCAGTCGGCTGTCGGGGTCCCACCCGGAGCGGAACCCGAAGTGGGCGTGCACCTGGCGGATCTCGCCCAGCGCGCCGTCGGCGATCAGCTCCCGGAGCTTCACGAACGGCGGAGCGAAGCGCGACCACATCGCCTCCATGCAGAACACACCGGCCGACCGCGCGGCGGTGATTACCTGCTCGGCCTCGGCGGCGGTGACGGCAAAGGGCTTCTCGATGAGGACGTGTTTGCCCGCCTCGATGGCCAAGAGGGCGGTTTCCGCGTGCGAAGGATGCCTCGTGGCGATGTAGATCGCGTCGACGGTCTCATCGGCGACCAGCTCTTCGTAGCTTCCGTGGCGTGCGGGCAGCGAGAACTCTTCGCCGAATTGCTCGGCCCGCTCTGGAGACCGCGAGCCGACGGCAACGACCCGCCCGGTATCGGTCTGCTCGACCCCCGCGACGAACTTCCGCGCGATATTGCCGGCCCCGAGAATGCCCCAGCGAATGACGTCGGCCAAGATCGGATCCTTTCGGCCCAGGTGCGGACGGTTCGGCTGCCCGGCGGAGATCGATCGCTCGACCCCCGCCGGGCAAGCCGGGTCTTGCGTCTTACACGCCGGAGAAGGCGTTGAACCCGCCGTCGACGGGGACGACCACGCCGGAGACGAAGTTCGAGGCGGCGCTCATCAGCCAGAGCATCGTGCCGATCAGCTCGCCCGGTTCGCCGAAGCGTCCTGCCGGGGTGTTGTTGATGATGGTCTGTCCGCGGTCGGTCAGCTCGCCGGTCCTTTCGTCGGTCAGGAGGAAGCGGTTCTGATCGGTGAGGAAGAATCCCGGAGCGATGGCGTTGACGCGGATCTCGGGCGAGTGGTTCTGGGCCATGTACACCGCCAGCCACTCGGTGAAGTTCATGATCGCCGCTTTGGCGGCGGAGTAGCCCACCACGCGGGTGAGGGGGTGGAACCCGCTCATCGAGGCGACGTTGATGATGTTGCCCTCGCCCCTCTCGGCCATGTATTTGCCGAACACCTGGCAGGGGAGCATGGTTCCGAGGCAGTTGAGGTCGAAGACCCAGCGAATCGCCTCGGCGTCGAGGTCGAAGTAGGACATGTCGGGCATGATGGCGGTGGCTTCCTTCTTGTTTCCGCCGGCGCCGTTGATGAGGATGTCGACCTGTCCGAGGGAGTCGACGGTACATTTGAAGGCGTCCTCGATGGCGTCTTTCTTCAGCACATTGGCTTCGACGGGGATGGCGAACCCACCCTCGGACTCGATCGTCTTGGCCACTTCGTTGGCCCGCATGACGTCGTAGTCGATGATGCTCACCTTCGCCCCGAGCTGGGCGAACTCTCGGGCCATCGTGCTGCACAGCACGCCCGCGCCACCGGTGATGGCGACGCACTTGCCCTCGATACTGAACAGTTTACTGATCTTGATGTCGGCCATGATTCGGTCCTTCCTCTTCTGTTTGTTGTTGGTTTCCGGCGAAGAGGACGTTGTACCGTCTCACAGCGCGAGTTGCCAGCTTTCGCCCGAGATTGGGCGTCGCAGGAGGAACAGACCCAGCCGACGTGGAAGCCCCCTCAGCCGTGGACGGCTTCGAGGTGGGAAACGAACACCGATCGAAGGAACGCGCAGAAGACGTCCTCGTTGGCGTGGATCGTCTGGTAGATCGGCTCGCGGAAGCGCTGGCCTCCCTGACCGGTCAGCACCGCTCCGACGGTGGCGTAGAGGATCTGTCGGGCGATGACGTTGTCCAGCAGGCGGAACAGTTCGGTATCGTCGATGCTCGCCAGAGGCGGCAGCTCGGCGGGTTTGGCCGAGACGTCGAACGCCCTGAGGCCCTTCGAGAAGCTCTCTACGGCGAAGCCGAAGATATCGCGGAAGAGGTCCTGGTTGACGGCAGCCACGACACGCATCGCCTCCAGGTAGCCCAGTCCCTCCAGGCGAACGTGGATCTTTCCGCCGGTGACTTCGCTGAGCACGCCCAACAGGCGAAGCTTCCCGCCGGCCGAGGGGACCACCAGCTTGTAAGGCCCGCAGCGCTTGGCGACGGCGGCATGACCGGAGGCCCACTCGCGCATCTCCTCCACAGAGCCGCCACAGGGCGACAACGGTTGGCCGCAAGGCAGCGACGGAGCGAGCCCGGAGATCTGCACGCCCATCCGTCGCAGTTCGTTGGCCAGGAAGTAGTGCTCTTCCAGCGTGGTGGGGACGGGCATCTCGTGGAGGGCGGCCATGATGCTGCGCTGCTCGGGGCCTTTCTCGTCCAGCAGACGGGCCATCCGGACGATTCTCATCAGGGCCGGGCCGACGCACACGACGGTCCTGATGAAGCTCGGGCCGTCGAATCGGATCTCGATTCCGTCCGCCAGCGTGATCGGGCGGTCCACGTAGTTGGCGGCCATCTCCTCGCCGGTGGTCTCCAGCAGGTCGAAGTCCAGCTCGCCGTAGAGCTCGGCCAGCCAACCGATGTCCGCGTCGGCGGGCAGCATGGGGATGCTCTCGCAGGCGTTGATGCTGTAGATGGTGTATCCCCCGCGGATGGCGGTAAGCAGGTCGGTCGTGTCGCGCAGGTCGACGGCCTCGGCGGCGAACCCCTTGCGGTAGCCTGTCTGCAGGACGCCCCAACTGGCGGCGTCAAGCACTTCCTGGGCGGGTCGACCGACGAGCATCGTCTCGCGAACGCTCAGCTGCGCCAACACCGGGGCGATACCGCTGCCCATTTCCTGGATCGCCTCCACGTGTCCGCCGCCCGAGGCGCCCAGCATGTCGCCGAAGCCCACGCTTGCACCCCGCCCCAACGCCGAGGGACCGGTCCAGTCGACCATGCCGCGGACCGCGTCGGCATTGGCGTGGCTGGGGGCGCCGAGAATGATCGGGCGCTCTTCGTGCTCGCCGGCGGAAAAGCCGTCCAGCTTGTCCCAGCCGATCGCGCCGACGTACTTCTCACGGTCGTTCCGTGCGAAAAACAGAGTGACATCCTCCACGCGAGTGATACTCGCAGGATAGATCGTAACCCCTGCCGCTTCCTGAATGTCCTCGATCTCTGCGGCTATCATTGAGATCCGTCCGGTCAATTCCGCCTGCCGCGGTGTGCTTCTTGGTTTCGCCCATGCGGCGGGCGTGAATCGGTGTGGCAACAGGCTCGCCTGCAGGATCACGCGTCCACGTCCAGCCCCCGGCCGATCGCGCGAGTCCATGTCGCCGTATACGGAATGTAAGATCCGAAAGAACCTGGCGCGAACGTCACTCGCGCCTGCCGGTCGCCCGGTGAGGAGTTCCCCCCTCCAAGGGCAGAATCGGCGATCGGCGCGCGGAACTTCTGCAGGAAATGCGGAACGGAAAAGCAGAATTTACGTCGGCTCAGCGGGCGACCTTGCTGAGCGGCTCGACGTGCTTGCCCAGGTGCGCCGCCAGCACGGCGTAGTGCTCCTGCTCGCCTCGCTTGAGGGCGTCGTAGAAGCGGCTGCGGAACTGGTCCGATGTCAGTACGCTGCCGAAGGTTACGTGGAACACCTGCCGGGCGTCGAAATCGTCCAGCAACCCGGCCAGTTCCTCGTCGCCGAGTGAATCGGCCGGCGGGACCTTGCCCAGGTCGGCAGAGACATGATACGTCGCCTTGTCCGTCTCGTAGCGGGCTCGCGCGAAATCCAGAATCTCGCGGTACAGGCCAGGCTCGACCTTGGCGATCGCCCGGAGGGCTTCGAGGTAGCTCGTACCGGCCGTCTTGAGATGCACCAGCCCGTCGGTCAGCTCGCCCACGATGGGGTAGATGCTGAACTTGTCCGATCCGCTGTGGATGGAGATCTTGTACGGGCCGAGGGTCCGCATGACCGCCACGTGCCGCTTGAGCGAACGGCGGAACTCGTCGATGTCGCCGATGTAGTCCACGCCCTTCTCGAATCGGCCCACGAACCGCGGGGCCATCGAGACCCACTCCACGCCGAGACGCTTGAGCTCAGCGGCGAAGAAGTAGTGCTCAGCCGGTGTGGTGGGGGACTCGGTCTCGTCGACCGAGACTTCCAGCTCGAACTCCCCGGTGGCGATCTGCTTGAGATGGTTGTACATCGTCACGGTGTGTGCCACGGCGTGGCCGTACTTGACGGCCGCCCTGAGAAACGCCGCTCCGCTGAACTCCACCGTATCGCCACCGTCCAGTTCGAAGGTTTTCTCGTCGTAGGCGGCCTTCAGGTCGTCTGAGGCGATTTGCAGCGTATCGAAGTCCAACTGGTCGTACCGATTGGCCAGCTCACCGACGGACATCTCGTCGGCATCGTTCACCACGTGTGCGCCGGGGTCGATGGTGAACATCGTGAACCCCGCAGCCACGGTGACGTCGATGTCCTCGGGCTTCTGGAGGTGATCGGCGTCCGAGCCGAACCCGTCGGTGAAGCCCTCCTGCAGCACGCCGAAGGTGGCCGCGTCCATGACCTCATCGGGCGTCCGCTGCGTGCGGGCCATCTCGCGAATCGACTGCTGGGCGAGAATGGGTGCGACACCCTGACCCTTCTGTCGGATCGCCCGGATGTGCCCGGGGCTCGCCAGTCCCAGGCGGTCGCCCAGGCCGGCCGACGTCGCCAGCCCGAGGCGCTTCGGCGCGGTCCACGGCAGGGCGGCCCGGATGGCGACGGCGTTTTCGTGATCCAGCGGCCCGACGGTCACCAGCTTGCCCTCGGTCTTGCCGCGGTTTTCGCCGTGGACTTCCCCATGTCCCTGCGTGGCGCACATGCCCACGACGGTCTGCCCGCCGCCGGCGTCTTTGCCCATGAAGTAGATCGTGGTTCCGTCTTTCTGGATGCTCTCGGGGAAGATCTCGACCTGGGCGACCTGCTGGAGCAGCTGAAGCTTGATGGGGTCCATGGGCGTGGGCCTTTCGTGATGGTGGTTGAATCACCAAGCGGGCGGAAGGGTTGGCCTTCCGCCCGCCGGGGTGGTGTTGCGTTGCGGGCGTTCTAGGCGTTGTAGGTGCTGGCGGTGACGTCGCCGCCGGTGCCCGTCCAGTTGGTGTGGAAGAACTCACCGCGAGGCTTGTCGACGCGCTCGTAGGTGTGGGCGCCGAAGTAGTCCCGCTGGGCCTGGAGCAGATTGGCCGGAAGCCGCTCGGAGCGGTAGCCGTCGAAGTACGCCAGCGCGCTGGAGAAGGCGGGGACGGGCACGCCCATCTCGACCGACTTGCTCACCACGCGCCGCCAGGCGGCCTGGGCGTTGGTCACGGCGTCCTTGAAGTAGGGCGCCAGCAGCAGGTTCACCAGCTGCGGGTCCTCGTCGAAGGCTTCCTTGATCTTGCCGAGGAACTGGCTGCGGATGATGCAGCCGCCACGCCACATCAGGGCGATCCCGCCGTAGTTGAGGTTCCAGTCCCACTCCTTCGCCGCTTCCCGCATGAGCTGGTAGCCTTGGGCGTAGGAGACGATCTTGCTGGCGTAGAGCGCCTGGCGGATGTCTTCGATGAAGGCGGCCTTGTCGCCGTCAAACGTCGCGTCCGGGCCGGTGAGTTCCTTGGCGGCTGCGACGCGCTCGTCCTTCAGGGCGCTGAGGCAGCGGGCGAAGACGGCTTCGCCGATCAGCGTCAGAGGCTGACCAAGGTCCAGGGCGGTGATGGCCGTCCATTTGCCCGTGCCTTTCTGGCCGGCGGTGTCGAGGATGACGTCCACCATGGGCTTGCCCGTCTCGTCGTCCTTTTTGGCAAGGATATCTCGGCTGATCTCGATGAGGTAGCTGTCCAGGTCGCCCTTGTTCCACTCGGCGAAGACATCGCTCATCTCGTCGGGCGTCATGCCCATGCCCTTCATGAGGTTGTAGGCTTCGCAGATCAGCTGCATGTCGCCGTACTCGATGCCGTTATGCACCATCTTCACGAAGTGTCCCGCGCCGTTCTCGCCGACCCAGTCGCAGCAGGCTTCTTCCTTGCCGGTATTCGGGTCGGTCACCTTGGCGGCAGAGTCCTGGAAGATGTTTTTTACGTGCTCCCAGGCGGCCGGGCTGCCACCGGGCATGATGCTGGGCCCGCGACGGGCGCCTTCTTCACCGCCCGAGACGCCCGTGCCGATGTAGAGCATGCCCTTTTCCTCGACGTACTTCGTGCGACGCATCGTGTCGTGGAAGTTGCTGTTGCCGCCATCGATGATGATGTCGCCCTCTTCCAGGTGCGGCAGGACCTTGTCGATGAACTTGTCCACCGGGTCGCCGGCCTTGACCAGCAGCATCACCCGCCGGGGACGCTTCAGTGACGCGACGAGTTCCTCGATCGAATGGGTTCCGATGATCGTGTCGCGCCCCTTGGCCTCGTTCTCCATGAAACGGTCCACCTTCTCCACCGTGCGGTTGAACACCGCAATGGTGTAGCCATGGTCGTTCATGTTCAGAACGAGGTTCTGGCCCATTACAGCCAGTCCGATCAAACCCAGGTCAGCCTTCGCTTCGGCCATCGTTGCATGCTCCTTTGGTGTTGAGCGGGGGTCCGCCCGCCTTGTCATTGTGTCCGGGGTCGCGCCCGGAAACTCATCCTGTGGGGAGACGTAAAACGCCATCCGTCGGCCAGCCTGATCGCCCGTAAGAGCGCAGCCGACTCGAAAGTCGCTATCCTAGTGCGCCATACGACGAATGCAAGCGAAATGAATACCGCGCCGCTGGCCGGCGCGCGACATGATTTTGGGGCAGGGCGGTCTGTGGTTCGTTTCGCTTCGGCCTGCTTACCCCGTTCAGCTATCTCGCCCGCAACAAGTTGCGGGCCCTACGGCTGGCCGGCGGTTCCCATTCGATGATTGAATCGATATACTTCCGTCCATGAGCAAGAACCTCCCTGAGTCCATCGAGTGGGTCGGTCTGCTGGCCGGGCCGGCGCCGGCCCCGAGAGGCGTGTGCCTGTTCATCGACGAGACGGGGGTGTGGCACCTGTTGGCGGACCGCGCGGGGCAGGGGGCGGGGCTCCTGCACGCCACCGGCCGATCGCTCGAACCGCTCTCTCGCAACCCGGACCTGCTTCCCGACGAGCCCGGGCTGCTCTCGCCGCACGTGGTTCGTGACGGCATGCGATATGTCCTCGCCGCCGGCAGGGGCGACGGCGAGATCGTGCTCTCTGTCACCAGCGATCCGTACGCCTGGCCCGAAGCGCCGTCCCTTGCCTTCACCGAGGACGGGGCAGCCGACCCGTTCCTTTTGCCCGGGCGGGGCGGGATCTGGTCGTGCTACTACGCCGGCCTGGATCCGCAGAAGCCCGATCAACCCGCGATCTGCGTGCGGACCGGGCAGAATCTCAAGAACTGGTCCGGTCCGAAGCGGGTGTACGTCGACCCGCCGCGGGAACACACGCCCGGGTCGGCTGCGCTGAGGCTGCCGTCGATCTGGCGGGAGGGCAGGCAGTGGCGATTGATGCTGGAAGTCACGCCTGAGGATGTAACCGCCCGCCGGACGCGCGTCCTTACCAGTCGGCAGCCCGAACGATTCGCCTGGGGTGACAAGCCGGTTCTGGCGAGTTGGGCTGACGTCCCCTGCCCCCGCCTGGCCGTGCGGGGCACGAAGGTGTACCTGCTTCGCGTGGAGGTAGTCCGGGAGGGGCAATGGTCGGTGCAGCTGGGGCGATTGTAGGCGGCCGCAAAAGTTATCAACAGGCGCGCGATTCGCGTAAATGTCGAAGCCAGTGTCTTTAACCGCATCTTAAAGCGACGTTATCCACCTCTTTGCGTCGTGCGGCGATGATCCGGACAGGCAGGAACTCCAATGCCCCGATCAGGAATTCGCCCATGAACGACGTGCTGACGTCTCCGAAATACCGCAGCCTGCGGATCGGTTCGTTCGTCAAGAATGTGCTCTGGAAGGCTGCCAGCCAGGTGGCGCTGCATGGCCTGGTCGGGTGGGAACTCGAAGACCACTGGTTGACGCTGGAGCACCGTGACGTTCGGCTGCCCAACCTCGGGGCCGACCTGGACGGCAGCAGGGTGGTGCATCTGTCCGATCTGCACCTGAGCCCCATCATGCGGCAGCGGGCGCTGGGACGGTATATCGAACTGGCCAACGAGCTCGAACCCGACTTCGTGGTGGTCACCGGCGATTTCATCTGGGCGTCGGCCCGCAGCTACGCCCGCCAGGTGGCTGAGCTCATGGGCGGGTTGAGCCCGTCGATCGCAACGGTGGCGGTGCTGGGCAACCACGATTATGGCGTATGGCGGCCGAGCACGCACAGCGGTCTGGGAGGGCTGGCCGACTACCTCACCGATCGCCTGGAGGCGGCCGACGTGACGGTGCTCCGCAACGAGGCCATCACGTTCCGCAAGGGGAGCAGTACACTTGCGATGGTCGGCGTGGGCGATTTGTGGACGTACGATTACCTCCCGATGCGGGCGTTCGGGGGCGTTCCAATCGGCGCGCCGGTGCTGGGACTTACGCACAATCCGGACGCAGCCGGTGACCTGGCGAAACTTGGTGCGGATTACATTCTCGCGGGGCACACGCACGGCAAGGCGATCGCCGACACCCGCCTGAACAATCTGCTCTTCCCGGTGGTGTATCGCGAGTTCGCAGCCGGCGAATATTCCATGGACGGCATTCGTCTGTACGTGAACCGGGGGATCGGCCCGTCGCGGCGGGTGCTGGACGACCACCGCCCCGAGGTGACGATGCTCACCTTGCGGGATGCAGCCAGGAATGGCGATAGATAAATATGGGAAACGCCGTCCGGTGCCCCTATAATGTTGCAAACAGCGGGGCTGCGGGGGAATCGCTGCATTCGGAGGCAGCGAGGAACAGATCAAAGGAAGGTGACCGATGAAACTGCGAATCGAAACCCGATGCGAAGAGGACGGCTACCGGGCCTGGTGCCCGGAACTGGTCGGCTGCGCTGCCGGTGTGGGCCCAACACCCGGAGACGCGATGGAGCAGAGCGTCCGTGCGATCCGAGGCTACCTGGCGTCCGTAACCGACTTCGTCCCCGAGAAGCTCCTGCTGGAGGTCGACGGGGAAACAATCGAAGCCGACGAATGGGCGACCTTCGAGGAAATCGGCTGATCGATACGAAGCATCAACGAGTGAATATCGCGGCGGCGGTCTCCCAGCGGGACCGTCGCTTTTTATTTGGGTTGACCGACGGATTGGCCAATATGTGCACGCTTTTCGTGGCTGGGCTTCCAGCCCATGTTCTACACGGCCCCTTCGACTTTGCTCAGGATTTTCAACTGGAAGGCCGTGCTATAAGCGCTCTATCCCCCACCTGACGGTGGGGGCTTGTAGGGCTGGCGAACCACCGGGATCGGGCCCAACGATTCAAAACATGGAGAGACGTTTTGTTCGCGTAAGGGTTTGGTATCCGAAGAACCGAGGTGGTTTGCCGGCGGAACGATTGACGGTGGGGGGCTCCCTCAGTGCTCCAACCGTAGGGCTCGCAACTTGTTGCGGGCGGAACGACTACTCGTTGTCGGCGACGAACCCGATCTCTCGGAGCCAGTCTTCGCACAGCGAGGTCCATCGGGCCACGTGGGGGTTTTCCAGCGCGAGCCCCAGCCCATGTCGGCCATGAGGGAAGACGTGCACGCTGCAACTGACCCCGACGGCAGACAGCGTGCGGGCCAGCAGAAGCGACTGGTCGGCAGGGACGGTCGTATCGTCGTCGGTGGCCCAGAGGAAGGTCGGCGGATTCTCCGAGGTGATGTGGTCTTCGAGCTGCACGTACCGTTGCAGTTGGGGCGGGGGATTCTCTCCGAGCAGCCATTCGTGCGGGCCGCCGCGTCCCATCGCCGTCAGTGAGATGGGGGCATAGCAGCCGACCATCGCATCGGGCCTGGCGCGGAGGTTGGCAAGGTCGTCGGCGGGGTCTGCTTCGTCGATGGTGCTGATCGAGCAGGCCAGGTGCCCCCCGGCGCTGAAGCCCAGCGCGGCGACCTTCCGGCCGTCCAGTTGCCAATCATCGCTCCGCGCTCGCAGCAGGCGAATTGCCCGGCGGGCATCCTGCAGGGCTGCGGGCAGTTGATACGGCCGAACGCGGTAACGAACCACGGCGGCTGTCATGCCCAGCCCCGCCAACCAGCGTGCGACGGGCTCGCCCTCGTGATCGGCCAGGTGGTTGTACCCGCCACCGGGAAAGACGGCCATCACGGGTGTCGGTTCGGTCGCTCGCTCGGCCGATCGGTAAAGCGTCAGTGTGGGGCAATCGTCGCTTTCATCGCCCAGGGCACCGGGTGCACCGTCGGGCCAGAGCGGGCAGGGCGGTTCGATGTGAATGGTTTCCGTCATGCGGGGGCTCCTCGGGGTCTCAGGCGATGCTTGCCATCTGTGCATAGCGTCCGTCGCGGGCGAGCAATTCTTCGTGCGTGCCGGTTTCGATGATCTGCCCGTCTTCGAGCACCAGGATGCGGTCGGCACTGCGGATGGTCGAAAGTCGGTGGGCGATCACGAACGACGTGCGTCCCTTCATGAGCGTGTCCATGCTTTCCTGGATGGCTGCCTCGGTGGTGGTGTCCAGCGCGCTGGTGGCTTCGTCGAGCACGATGATCGCGGGGTCTTTGAGGATCATCCGGGCGATGGCGATGCGCTGGCGCTGTCCGCCCGAGAGCGTCACGCCGCGTTCGCCGATGTGGCTGTCGTAGCCTTCGGGCAGTTGCGAGATGAACTCGTGGATGTTGGCCAGCTTGGCGGCGCGGACGACTTCGTCGAGGTCGGCGGTGGGGCGCGAGAAGGCGATATTCTGCGCGACCGAGCCGTAGAACAGGAAGTTCTCCTGGAAGACGATACCGACGGCCGACCGGATGGCGTCCATCTTGACTTCATCGAGCGGATGACCGTCGATGAGAATGCGGCCTTGCTGGGGATCGTAGAACCGCGGGATCAGGGCGGCCAGGGTGCTCTTTCCCGAGCCGGTCGAGCCGACGATGGCGACGACTTCGCCGGGTTGGACGTCCAGGTTGATGTCCTTGAGCACCTCCGTGCCTTCGTCGTACCAGAAGCTGACGTTCTCGAACCGGACGCGTCCTTCGTCGAGGTCTGCCCACTTGGCGCCGGGTTTGTCCTTGATGTCGGGCTGGATGTCGAAGAACTGGAAGACGCGCTCGGCCGAGGCCATCCCGCGTTGAATGACGTCGTAGAAGCCCGCCAGGCGCGTGAACGGGTCGAAGAAGCGGTTCATCAGCGGCAGGAAGGCCATGATCATCCCGACACTGACGTCGCCCCATCCCAGGACGATCATCGCCCCGCCGGCCGATGCGAGCATCACCATGGCCAGGTCGCGCGTACCGTAGAGCACCTGGTGGTTCACGCTGAAAATGCGCATCGCGTTGTTCACGCTGTCGCGGTAGGCTTCGTTGGCGCGGGACACGTCGCGCTGGGCTTCTTCCTCCTGCCCGAACGCCTTGATCTCGCGGATGCCGCTGATCTGCTCCTGGACGGTGGCGTTGACCTGCGCCTGCCGCTCGCGCTGCTGGCGGTAGAGCGGGCGAAGCTTGATGCGGATCCGACGGATCGCCCAGAAAATCACCGGCACCGGAACGAGCACCACCAGGAACAACTGCCAGCTCATCACCAGCATCAGGATGGGGGCGACCAGGAGGTGCAGGCACATGTACGAGACGGCGAAGGATTGTTTGAGCATCTGCTGCATCTGCATCACGTCGCCCACTGCGCGGGTCATCACGTGCCCGGCCTGCTCCTTGTTGAAGTAGCTCAGCGAGAGCTTGTGGAGGTGGTGCATGATGTGCGTCTTGATGTCCAGCAGCAGGTTCTGCGTGACGCGCGTGCCCAGGCGCCACATGAACACGCCCACGGTATTGGCGAACACGATCAGCAGGATCAGGCCGACGAAGTAGACGCCCGTCCAGTGGAGCTTCTCGTCCCAGGTGTCCATCCAGCCGGTGGTATCGAACGTCCAGCCAAGCAGGTGCACCGGTTTGGGCACCACGACCAGGTCGAAATAATACCGCAGGCTCATCGCCGGAAGGAGGTTCAGAAACGAGTTGAGAAAATACAGCAGGTAGACCTTGCGCAGGGGCAGCTTGTACGGCTTCATGTAGTGGAAGAAGTGCCGCAGCAAGCCCCAATCGGTGAGCTTGTTCTCGGTGGGTAGCGGTTGGTCGGAGGGTTTCGGCATGCAAGTGGTTCTACCGCGGCCACGTCGGCTGTCAAGGTTCCAGCGCCGATTTTGCGTCTCGCCGGGCGCGGAACGAGATGGAAACGTCCGGCAAATGAGAGGGTTCTTGCTGTGACGGCCGGTGCGATGTGGTATACTCCGGGACCCTGTTGAAAGGACAGACCAATTATCCAGCAAGGAGCGACTCCGATGTTTCGTCCTGAGATCAAGGTAGTGGACTGCACCATCCGCGATGGTGGGTTGGTGAACGACTCGAATTTCGACCTGAAAACGGTCCGGGCTGCCTACAAGGCCGCCTGCGACGCGGGAATCGATTACGTCGAGTTGGGCTACCGCAATTCCAGAGAGATGTTCGATCCCGAGGAGTTCGGGCCGTGGCGATTCTGCTCCGAGGACGACCTCAAACGCGCCACCGAGGGGATCGATCCGCAGGAAACCAAGCTGACGGTCATGATGGACGCCCACAAGTCCTCCCCGGACGATCTCCTGCCGGCCGATGAGTCGCTGGTGGACATGGTCCGCTGCTCGACCTACGTCAAGGATGTCGACAAGGCGATCCACCTTACCAAGGTCGCCAAAGACCTCGGCTACGAGTGTGCGATCAACATCATGGCCATCTCGCAGGAGGGCGGGCCGGTTCTGGATGAGGCGCTGCAGCAGATCGAGGAAGAATCGCCCGCCCTGGCGGTGTACATCGTGGACTCCTTCGGCGCGCTGTACTCCGAAACCGTCCATTACCTCGTGGAACGCTACCGTATGTTCATCAAGACCAAAGAGGTCGGCGTCCACATGCACAACAACCAGCAACTGGCGTTCGCCAACACCATCGAGGGCATCATCAAGGGTGCCAACTACCTCGACGCCACCATGTACGGCCTGGGGCGCGGGGCGGGAAATTGCCCGCTGGAACTGTTGCTGGGCTTCCTGAAGAATCCGCGATACAAGCTCGTGCCCATTCTGGACGTGCTGGGCGAGAACATCGTCCCGCTGCTGGACGAGATCGACTGGGGCTACCGCGTGCCCTACGCCATCACCGGGCAGCTGGACCGCCATCCCTCCGCGGCGATCAACTGGCTCAAGAGCGACAACCCCAACGACTTCGTGGGCTTCTTCGACCAGATCACCGAGGACTGACCGCCCCGTCCGCCCCGGCTGAGAGTGTTCCCAGAGAAACCGCCCACCAAGCAACCGGACAATTCCATGAGCACCCCGTACAAGACGCGATTCGCCCCCTCGCCGACCGGATCCCTCCACGTGGGCGGGGCGAGGACCGCCCTGTTCAGCTATGTCCTGGCCCGCCAGACCGGCGGAAGCTTCCTGCTGCGGATCGAGGACACCGACCGCGCCCGTCACGACGAGAACGCCGAGGCGAAAATCGTCCGGGACCTCCGCTGGTTGGGTATCGAATGGGACGAGGGCGTGGAGGTCGGCGGCGACGCCGGCCCGTATCGTCAGTCCGAGCGGCTGGAAATCTACCAGGAGCGGATCGATCGCCTCGTGGAAGGCGGCCACGCCTATTACGCCTTCGAGACGGCCGAGGAACTCGACACGCTGCGCGAGCAGGCCCGCGCCGAGAAACGCGATTTCCGCTACAAGCGTCCCGACGTGCTGCCCACGCCGGCCGACGTGAACGTCGCCCGCGCCGACGGCCGACCGGTTGTCGTGCGGTTCCTCTGTCCGGATCGCAAGGTAACCGTGCATGACGAGGTCTTCGGCGAGGTCACCGTGCCGGCAGACCAACTGGAAGACTTCATCATCCGTAAGGCCGACGGTTGGCCGACGTATCACCTCGCGAACGTCGTGGACGACGCGATGATGGGCGTTAACTGCATTGTCCGCGGGCAGGAGTTTCTCGGCCAGTCGTGGCGACATCAACTGCTGCGCGAGGCGATGGGCGTGGACGAGCCCACCTACGTCCACCTGCCGCTCATTATGGACATGCAGGGGCGCAAGCTCTCCAAGCGCGACGGCGACGTGGAAGTGGGCGCCTTTCGCCGGGCCGGCTACCTGCCCGAGGCGCTGGTGAGCTTCCTGGCGCTGCTGGGCTGGAACCCGGGCGATCAGCGGGAACGGCTGAGCCTGGCCGAGCTGATCGAGAGCTTCTCACCGGACCGCGTCGGGAAGAGCAACGCGAAATTCGATCGCGACAAACTGCTGGCGTTCAATACCGACACCGCCGCCGAGATGGATGCCGATTCGCTCTTGGCCGCCTTCAAGACCTGGCTGGACGAGGTCCGGACGCCCATCCCCTCCGAGGACGACGACCTGCTGCGGCGCGTCCTGGAGGCCTGCCATGGCTTCCGCACCTTCGAGGACATCCCGGCCAAGTGCGGTGCGCTGTTCGCACCCGATGAGTCCATCGAGTACGACGCCAAGGCCGTCAAGAAAAACCTCCGCAAGAACGAGGGGCAGGGATTCGGCGTATTGGCGGAACTCAAGGACGTCCTGGCCGCGACGGACTGGACAGCCGGCGCGATCAATGCGGCGCTGGAGGAGTACTGCCGGGCCAACGAGTTGGGCATGGGCAAGGTCGCCCAGCCCCTGCGGGTGGCGCTGACGGGCAAGGCCTTCAGCCCGTCGATCGACGAGACGCTTCTGCTGGCCGGCAAGGGCCGAACTCTCGCCCGCATCGACCGTTGCATCGAGCAGTGTTCGGGCGAATAAAGTCGCCCCGTCGGGCGCGTTTCCGTCGTCATCCGGGAAAATTCGCTCTTTCCTGGAGTGATCGTCGGAAGAGTTCCCCCTGTCGTGTCTGCCGGGCGAACGCCCCACGCCAAAGCACTGCCGCCGGCCTCGTTAAAGAATCCATGCACCGTCGGGCGATAGGATAGGTAGGACACCACCACGCCGCCGGTGTCGCCGCATCGGCGGGAAAGCACTTTCGGGAGACGAGATGGAGATTCAGCCTCAGCGCGGCCCGGCAGAAAACCAGGGCGGAGAGTCGTTCGCAGGACGCAGGATTCACCTCATCGGCATCGGAGGCAGCGGGATGAGAGCGCTGGGGGAGATGCTCCTGGCCGGTCAGGCGGAGGTGAGCGGCTCGGACATGGCCCACTCTGCCGCCACGCGTCGACTCAGCGAAGACGGGGCCGACGTCCATATCGGGCAGACCCCCGAGAACATCCCCGAAGACTGCGACCTGATCGTATACTCAGCCGCCATCCACGACGCCAACCCCGAGCTCACCGCCGCCCGTGAGCGCGGCATCGAGGTGCTCAAGTACTCCCAGATGCTCGGGCGATTGATGGCCCAGCGCGTGGGCCTGGCGATTTCCGGAACGCACGGCAAGAGCACCACCTCCGCGATGGTCTCGTACGTGCTCGACCGCGCCGGGACCGAACCGAGCTTCATCGTCGGGGCAACGGTCGAACAGCTCGGCGGGCCCAGCGGAGTGGGCAAGGGACGCTACTTTGTCGCCGAGGCGTGCGAGTACGACCGCAGCTTCTTGAATCTCCGTCCGCTGTACGCAGCCATCCTGAACATCGAGGAAGACCACCTCGATTGCTTCGAGGACCTCGACGCCATCATCGAGGCGTTCCGCGCATTCGGGGCCCGGATGGACCCAGCCGGCGTGCTCGTGGTCAACGGCGAGGACCGCAACGTCCTCCGTGCCGTCCGCGATACCGTCTGTGAGGTCGAGACGTTCGGCATGGAGGAAGGCTGCGACTGGCGCGGGGCGAACCTCGAAATGGACCGGGGCCGCGTCCGCATGGACGTCATCCGTCACGGGCGGGTGTTCTGTCATCTGGCGGTCCCGCTGCCCGGGCTGCACAACGCCTACAACGCCTTGGCGGCGGTGGGGTTGCTTCATCACGCCGGGCTCGAACCCGGCCAGATTGCCCGCCACATCCAGCGGTTCGCGGGGACGTACCGGCGCATGACGCTCAAAGGACGCAACGGCGGGATTACGGTGGTGGACGATTTCGCCCACCATCCCACCGAGATCCAGACCACGCTGCGGGCCCTGCGGGATTTCTATCAGCCCCGTCGGCTGGTGTGCGTCTTTCAGCCCCACCAGCACAGTCGAACGCGGTTCCTGCTGAAGGATTTCGCGCGGAGTTTCGCCCTGGCGGAGGAAGTCCTTGTTCCGGACATCTATTTTGTGCGGGACAGCGACCGCGAGAAGGATTACATTTCATCCGAGGACCTCGTCTCGCAGATTCGTCTTCATGGTGGCGTGGCGATGTACCTGCGAAGTCTGGATGAGATCATGGTTCATCTTCAAACGACCCTCGCCCCGGGCGACCTTCTGGTCACCATGGGGGCGGGAAACGTCTGGGAAGTTGCCGATGGCATTGTTCGATGGATTGGAATCGATCGTTAGGGAGAACGTTCCGCTGGCGGACCTCACGTGGTTTCGCATCGGCGGACCGGCCCGTTATCTCGCCGAACCCGAGACGGTGGATCAGCTGCGCGATGTGGTCGTGCGCTGCCGGGACAACGAGATCCCTCTGTACGTCCTCGGGGCCGGCGCGAATCTGCTGATCGACGATGCCGGCGTCAAGGGCATGGTGGTTCGGCTGCGGCAGGGCGAGTTTCTCCGCTCGTCGCTGGTGGACGGTGGCCTGCGCGCCGGGAGCGGGGCGGACATGGGGCGTCTCGTGCTTCGCTGCGTTCGCGACGGGCTCAGCGGGCTGGAAGGGCTCACGGGCATTCCCGGCAGCGTGGGCGGATGCGTGCGCATGAATGCCGGCGGTGCGTTCGGCGACATCGGAAGCTGCGTCGAGACCGTCAAGGTCATGACCGAGGACGGCGAGATCTTCACCCGTCACCACGACGATCTGGCCTTCGCCTACCGCTCCACGAACATCACCTCCGCCTTCATCCTCGGGGCGGAGTTCCGCCTGAGCGAGGACGACCCGCAACGCATTCTCAAGCAGGTCAAGCAGATCTGGATCTACAAGAAAAACACCCAGCCGCTGGGGGGGCGAAACGCCGGGTGCATCTTCAAAAACCCGCGCGGCATGTCGGCCGGAGCGCTGATCGACAAGGCCGGGCTCAAGGGGCGGCGCGTCGGCGGCGCGCATGTCTCGCAGAAGCACGCGAATTTCATTCTCACAGACGAGGGCGCGACCGCTTCGGACGTGCTGAAGCTGATCAACACCATCCGGGACGTCGTCCACGACAACGCGGGCGTCTACCTGGAGCTGGAAATCGAAGTCTGGTAAGCATGGATCAAGACGAACAAGCCAGGGAAGGCATCCACGGACTCCCACCCCGTCCGGACAGGCCTCTGAATATCACCGTTCTGATGGGCGGTCCCTCCGCCGAGCGCGACGTCTCGCTGCTGAGCGGGGAGGCCGTCGCCAACGCACTGGAAACCGCCGGCCATACCGTCTGGCGGGAGGACATCGCCCCGCTGAACACCACCGCCCTGGACCGAGAGGGCATCGACGTGGTCTTCATCGCGTTGCACGGAGAGTTCGGCGAGTCGGGCGAGGTGCAGGAGCTCTGCCGGCAGCGCCGGCTGCGGTATATCGGCTCGGGCCCGCGCGCCGGTAAGCTGGCGATGGACAAGGCCGCCGCCAAGCAGATCTTCAAAACCGTCGGACTCCGCACGCCCGATTGGATGGTCCTCGAGCAGTTCCACAAGCCCGCGATGGTTCGCGAGTGGCTCGAGCAGCTCCCGCCGCCGGTGGTGTGCAAGCCGGTCGACGGCGGATCGAGCGTGAATGTGACGATTGCCCGCGACGAGGGCGAAAGGGACGAGGCCATCGGCGATCTTCTGGACCTTCACGGCCGGGCGATGCTCGAACGGTTCGTCCCGGGGCGCGAGCTGACCGTGGGCATCCTGGGCGACGACTTGGCCCTGCCCGTGTTGGAGGTTCAGCCGGACGGGACGTTCTACGACTACCGCGCGAAGTACTCCGATGATGCGACCACGCGGTACTGCTTTCAGACCGGCCTGGACGAGTCGCTGACCGCCATGCTGCAGGAGCAGGCGCTGGAGGCGCACCACTCGCTGGGCTGCCGCGACCTCTCGCGGGTGGACTTCATCCTCGACGAGCACAACACCCCCTGGGTGCTGGAAGTGAACACCATTCCCGGGTTCACGTCGCACTCGTTGCTGCCCAAGGCGGCCGCCGAGATCGGCATCGACTTCGTGACGCTGGTGGATACGATCGTCGCGATGGCGATGCAGCGCGAGCCCTGACCCGCCGTCCGGCGGCAGGGAGGCCGCCTGAGAGCAACTGACCATGGCACGGAAGACCCAATCAAAATCCAAGTCGAACAGCGCCGCGAGCTCGGGCAAGAGCAAGCGTCAATCGACGCGTCGCGCGAGCAGGAGGAAGTCCGCCGAGTCGCCCGTTCTGGACGACGCCCGCCGCGAGCGACGTCGCCGGCGGACCACCCGCGTGGTGTGGATGGTGCTCATCATCTTCTTGGCCGCCGGTGCCGGCTGGGGCATGCGTCGGCTCGAGCAGCGCATCCTCGCCGGAGAGAACGGCCAGTCCCCGCCGCGATACCGCATCGTGCTGGTCGACCGTCCCGAGCAGATGCCCCCGCTGCTGGCACGCCGCATCGCCCGGGAGCTTGGCCCGGAGGAGGCCGACTTCTTCGATGCCGATCTCGTCCAACGCATTCATCAACGGGCGGCGTCTCATCCGTGGGTGCGGGATGTCGAGTGGGTCCGCAAGCGTCGCACGGACGATCCGAACCTCGCGGTTGTGGAGGTTCGCGCGACGTACCGTAAGCCGGTCGCCGTGGTGCGATACGAGGGGCGCAATACCTTCGTCGATGCCGACGGCGTGGTCCTGCGCGACGGACAGACCTATCGCACCGACGGGCGAGTGGTGAGCTACAACGAGGTTCCCCGTTGGCGCGTCAGTCTGCCGGATGGTCGATCCGGGACGGCCGCCAACGAAGAGGAGATTCCCCCCTCGGCCACGAAGCAGCGGATTCACTATGTCGGCATCGACGGGGTCGCCACAGCCCCGCCCCAGCCCGGTCGGGTCTGGGACGCTGCCGACCTGCGCTCGGCCATCCGGCTGATTCAACTGTTCCAGCCCAAACCTTACGGCCACGAGGTGACATGGGTGGACGTGACGAACTTCAATTGGCGGGCGACTCCGCGGACGAAGAAGGAGCCCCAGTTGAAGGTCTACGCTCAGATCGACCATCGCAAGCCCACCGAGATCCGCTGGGGCCAGTTCCCCCGGAAGGGGGGCGACTGGATCGTTTCGCCCGGGCGGAAGATGGGCAACCTCGATGAATGGGTCGCCGCGCGCGGCGGCCGACTCAGCGGGTGGAAGGACTGGATCGACCTGCGGTACGACCATATCCTGACGTCCCGCGAATGACCGCGACGGCGAAAGGCACAGCCGTGAGTGAACTTTCTACCCCGGCAGCGCGGAAGTGGCTGGGCTCGGTGTGGGGCCCGGCCGGTGCGCTGCACGCGCTGTGCTGCCTGGCGGGCCTGGCGGCGGGTCTCTGGCCGGGCGCGATTCACCCTTCCTCCTTCGATACCACCTCGGCGGTCCTGCCCACATTGCGGACGCTCGCCATCGGGCAGGTGGCGTTCTTCTGGCTGATCTATCCACTCGTGCTGCTGCGGCGCCGAACGCGCCCGGGCGTGAGTGTGGGCCGGCCGGCTGTGCTGCTCGAACCGCCGGCCATGCTGGTATCGGCGACTCCGTTCTACCTGGTGGCGGCTGCCTTGGGCGACGCGGGAGTCGTCGATGTGCTCCGGGTCGCAATGTACGTGGCTGCCTGTTGGCCGATCGCCTGGGCTGTGTGGGTTTGGCTGAGGATACCCTCGGCTCGCACGGGGGTGTTACTCGGGCTGGTTCTGGTCGCTCTGGGTGGACCTGCCTTGACGTACATGCTGCTGGAGTTTGTCACCGAGGGACACGGGGTGATGCTCCACGCCGTACCCGCCTTGCGGGCGTGGACACTGGGAGCCCGAAGCGAGACGCTGCTGACCCGGCCGATATGGACGTGGCTGCTCTGGCCGACCGTCGGTGCCGCGGCGCTGCTGGCGGGCATTGCCCGATCGCGACGCGGGACGGAAGAACCACCGTCCTTCCGCCCCGGCCGCGATTAGTCCCCCTGCGTCAGTCGGATTCCACCCCCGCCGCAGCGGCGTCCGTCCAGCCGTCGCCGGGACCCTCTGCGGGCAGCGGCGGCGGAGAGGACTTTGCGAACACCTTCGACCAGTCCAGCCGGCCGGTGATCTGCATGAGCACGCCCAGCGTGAGGACCGCCCCGATGGTGACCGCCAGGCCCGTCATGCCCACCCAGAAGAACGCGTACGAGAACCCCACCAGGTACACCAACTGGGCGGCGCCGGCGTAGAACACCGCGAATTTCACGCCGGCAACCAGTCGGAGGTAGCTGACCACCAGCAACACGCTGACGGCCGCCGAGATCCAGAACGCCAGGTGGATGTTCAGGTGGTCGGCCAGGTACGCCAGGAGAATGTGGAACGCGAAAAAACCCGCCGCCAGAAAGAGGTAGTGCATCGGGTGCAGGGGGATGTCCTTGAGCACCACAACGGTGAACACCACCGTGAAGAAGAACAGCAAACTCACCGGCGCCAGCAGCGTCATCCGCGAGACGATCGGTCCGGCGTTGGGGCGGTGGGGCATGGCGATGCCCATCGGCTGTCGCATGATGGCGTTCTCGAAGGCCCATTTCGACGTCGTACCGTCGTCGGTGACGGTGGCGGGCGTGGAGGGGCTTCGGCTGCCCGAGGGATAGTCGATGTCCGTGAAGTCCGTGTGTACGGCGAGGGTGAAATCTCTCAGCTCGCCCATGCTGCTGCCGACGGGCAGGCCTTCCTCGCCCCAGGTCTGTCGGTTGGAAAGGTGAGAGTGCACCTCGCCGGGGCAGTAGGCCCAGTAGTCCTGCCCGCTGCCGCGATAGCTCACCTCCAGCGTGTGGGGCGAGGTGAGATCCATCGGAATCCGCAGCCGACCGTTGACGCGCTGCTCATACGGCAGGTCCACCGCGTTACCATCCACGAGCACCTTGAGGTTCATCGGGGCCATATCATGGGGGAGGTCGAAGTGCACCTTTCCGTCCATCCCGGCGCGGGGGTTGGGCTCGAAGCGATAGGTCGAGCGGAAATCCACCGTAAACGTGCTGTACCACAGCAGGCCCTTGTCGCGATGCTCGTGGGCGATGTCCGCACGGATGTTACTGGCCGCCGGCGCGACGAGATTCTTCAGGTCCGGGTCGTCGCGTTGAATGTTGTCGGGCGCGGTTGTCCAGAACGGGGCAGCCTGGGCGACCAGCTTCGGGCCCCACAACGAGGCCATCTCCCCCGAAAGCGAACTGTCCAGCTCGTGCGTGCGGAACGCTACCGAGCCGGCCAGCATCATCCAGCCCACGCTGACCACCCCGTAAATCAACCCGATTGCCATGAGCCGTTTCACGCTCATCTCACTTGCTCCCTTCGGCGGCCCTATTTGGCCTGGTCCAGAATTCCCTGTAGAAGTTGCACGTAGTTCTCCATCGCTTTGCGGCCTTTGGCGGTCTGGCAGACGGAGGTGTGGGGCTTTTTGCCCCGGAAGCTCTTGTTGATTTTCACGTAGCCGGCGCGTTCCAGGGCGGACAGATGGGTCGAGAGGTTCCCGTCGGTCAGGCCCAGCTCGGCCTTGAGCTCGGCGAAGTCCAGCGCCTCGACGGCAGCCAGCGACGCCATGATCGCCAGGCGCGTGCGCTGATGGATCGTCTCGTCGATTCGGTTGTGCGGTTTCTTGGCCACGTGTCACCCGGGGTTGTCAGCCGCCGTGTCGCATCCAGACGATAATTCCGTAGAGTAAGTGATACCCGCCGAACGTGAGCCCGACGGTGAAGTAGGGCATCTCGATCTCCCGACCCATCTCGGCCAGCACGGGCACGGGTCCGGCGTGGGGCAGGACGGCTGCGACGAGCCCGGAAAGCACGAAGACCCCACCCAGCCAGCGCAGCTCGGTGGTGGAAAATTCCCCGACCTGCCAGCAGGCCACCCCGTAGAAGGTCATCCAGATCGCGGGGATCAGCCCCCACATGTTCGGCCCGTCCCCGGCCCACCAGTGATAGACGATCGCCAGGGTCAGCCCGACCCCGGCGACGAATGGCGGGAGGATGGTCATCGCGATGCGTTTCTTGGCGGCCGACCAGAAGGGCATGTCCTCTTTCCGCTCGCGGAGGCGTGTGCAGATGACCGCTGCCAGAAAGGCGACGACGAACACGCCACCCCAGATCAGCAGATTCGCCAGCGTCGCGTGGCGCGGGTCGTACCGTCGCGAGACGAACGCATCGGCGCCCAGCCCGAGCAGGGCAGCGCACCCGGCCAGCACGCCCGCCAACCCGCTCTGGGTGGTGTAGCGTACCGGGCGTTCCATGAGATGACGGATGACTTTCAGTTCGTCGGCTGCCCTTCGTGAATCCATGTGTGTCTCCCGCTTGTTGCTGTCCGCTGATTTCCTCAGGCTTGCCCGTCGTCGCCACCAGCGACGGCGAGTTTGACGAAGGCTTCGTTGGATCAGTTCATTCAAGGCCAATCCCCACCGAACCAGCCCGGGACTCATACAGGCCAAATGCTTTGTGCTGCAAAGTACTTTGCGTAGATCGACAGGAAAGTTCAAGGAGTTTTCCGAAAAATTCCCGGAATCGAATCGTCGCGGCAGTGGACGAGCGTCGAATCGGCGGGATAGAATCACTCATGGTCCACGGGGCGATGCGCCCTCAAGGAGGACGGAATGGCGTTGAAAGTGCTCTTCATCCGACACGCGTCGGCCGACAGTGCCGACGAGAACACGCCCGACGAGCAGCGTTCACTCAACGACGCCGGGTTTATCGAGGCGCGCCGGACGGCCGAGGCCATCCGGGCGATGGACCTGACCATCGAGACGATCTACACCAGCCCGCTGCTGCGTGCCCGCCAGACGGCCGACGTGCTGGCCGAGGTCCACGAAGTCGAGAAAGTGCTGGACGACCCGTCCCTGTTGCCGGACGGAGCGCCCGGGGAATTTGCCGGACGGATGCTCGAAAGGCTGGCCGAGGGCCCGGGCGTGATCGCCGCGGTCGGACACGGGCCAAGCATCGATCAGTGCCTGGCCTATCTCGTTGCCGGCGCGGAGGACATCGGCACGTCATTGAGCAAGGCCGGCGTCGGCTGCGTGCAATTGGCCGACAAGAAAAGCGGCCTTAAGACCAAGCTTCGCTGGCTGATGCATCGCGAGCAACTCGCGGCGATGTCCCAGTTGGGCGGATCCATCGAAGACGACGAATAGAGCGATCGCACGAAGTCATTCGCGCGGCATGCCGCGAGAGACGCCGGGAGCGAAAGGACTTCGGCCAACCACGCAAGGGAGTTCCCATGGAGTGCAAGAAGGACCGGAACCTGGAATTCTGCAGTTGCACCTACACCGCCTGCGGCAAGCAGGGCGTCTGCTGCGACTGCATTCAGTATCATCTCAAGAGCAAGCAGCTGCCCGGATGTTGCTTCCCGCCCGAGGCCGAGAAGACCTACGACCGGTCCTTCGCAGCCTTCGCCAAGGCGTGGGGGCTGTAGAGCAAACCGCTGGAAGCACAGTCTGCCGGGAGCCGGCGGCCATCAGGGTTGAGCGGGGTCGGCGGATGCTTCGACGGCCTGGTCGGCAGGGGCGTTGGCGTCCTGTGCGGCGGAGGCGGCGTGGGGCCGATCCTCGACCCAGAGAAGCAGGAGCATCGCCCCGGCCGTCATGACCAAGGCGAGCAGGAGGCTGGTGAGTCCGCCTGAGTTGTGATTGACTGCCCTCATCTACGCGTCCTTTCGTTGCGGAGGGTTTTCGGTCAGCTGCCGGGCGACTCGTCGGAGTCGAAGGGCAGTCGGCTGTCGCCGTCCAGCTCGGCCGGCGGGGTCAGCCCGAGGTGTTCGTACGCCCGACGCGTCACCTGCCTGCCTCGTCGCGTTCGCGCCAGCAGGCCCGCCTGCAGCAGGAACGGCTCGACGACATCCACCAGTGTATCGGTCTCTTCCCCGAGCGTGGCGGCGACGGCTTCGATTCCGACCGGTCCGCCGCGGTAGATGTCGATGATCGTGCGGAGCAGCTTGCGGTCCAGTTCGTCGAGCCCCACCTCGTCGATGCCCTCGAGCTTCAGGGCGGCGTTGACCATTTTGGGCGTCAACTGCCCGGTTCCCTTGACCTGGGCGTAATCGCGGCAGCGGCGCAGCAGGCGGTTGGCGATTCGCGGCGTCCCCCGCGCCCGACCGGCCAGGCGGGCCAGCGCAACGTCGTCGTAGGGCACCTTCAGCATGTCGGCCGACATGCGACACCGCGAGAGCAGATCCTCCTCCGACCAGAATTCCAGGTGATGATTGATCCCGAACCGCGTGCGCAGCGGCGGGCTCAGCAGACCGGCCCGCGTGGTCGCCCCGATCAGCGTGAAGGGCTTGAGCGGGAGGTTGATGGTCCGCGAGTGCATGCCCGAGTCCACCACGAAATCGACTTTGTAGTCCTCCATCGCGGGGTAGATGTACTCCTCGACGGCCGCCGAGAGACGGTGGATTTCGTCGATGAACAGCACGTCGCGTTCTTCGAGGTTCGTGAGGATCCCGATCAGATCGCTGGGTCGCGTCAGGGCCGGTCCGGAGGTGACCTTGATCGTCGTGCCCATCTCGTGGGCGATGACGTACGCCAGGGTGGTCTTTCCCAACCCCGGCGGGCCGTGCAGCAGGACGTGTTCCATCGGCTCGGACCGTTGCAGGGCAGCGGTGATGGAGATGGTCAGCTTTTCCATCAGTTCCGGGGCGCCGATGCAGTCTTCAAGCGTCGTTGGTCGCAGGGCGGCGTTGAAGGTTTCGTCCTCCATGCCGGTGCTCTGCTGGGATATGATTTTCTCTCTGGCCATGGGTTCGCGGGGCGGTCTAGCTGCCGCCGGCCTTCAGTTTGTAGACGTGTTGAATGATCGTCTCGGGGGATTCGACGTCCGGGTCGACCGCGAGCACACGGTCGATCAGGGCGGCGGCGTCCGCTCGCTTCTCGCCCAGTTGCACGAGCACGCTGAGCGCCTCTGCCGCGGCCTCGGTCATGGCGGGAGTGTCCGATTCGCCGCCGGCGGGAAGGTCGCCGGCGAAGATGTCCACCTTGCCATGCAGCTCGGTGATGATTCGATCGGCCATTCTTGCGCCGATTTCCGGGAGCGACTTGAGGAACTTGGCGTCTTTGGACTCGATGGCGGCAGCCACCTCGCTGGGTCTGCGTGCCAGGGCCCGCAGCGCCTTGCGGATGCCCACTCCCTTGACCGTGGTGAAGGTCGTGAAGAACGCCCGGTCGTCCTCGGCGAGGAAGCCGATCAGGCGGGGGGTCTGTTGGCCGCGGGACGGGTCGCCCTCGAAGTAGTGGATCGTGTGGAGCACAACGTCCGCGCCGAGCTTGCGCGAGAGGCGTTCGGTATCGCACGAGGGGATGAGCACCTCGTACCACAGCCCGCCGCCCGTGTCGAGCAGTGCCGCGTCGGTGCGGATTTCTTCCAGCCTCCCTGCGATTCGTGCGATCATGTGCGATCCTGCGATTCTGCCGGCCCACCTGCCCGGGGGAGCCTTCCCTGACGCCGTCGGACGAGCCTGTTGACGGCAAACTAACAGAGTCCAAACGATACTGCAAGCGGCGAAGCTCGTAATTCTCAGATCGTCATCACCGTTCGACCCGCACACAGGGCAATCGCCAGCGCGTCGGCGACGTCCGGCGGGGTGGGCAACTCCTCCAGCCGACAGACCGACTGCACCGATCGCTGTACCTGGCGTTTCGAGGCGTGTCCCTGCCCGGTGAGCGACTTCTTGACCTTGGTCGCCGGCAGGTCTCGCACGGGCAGCCCCGCCTGACGGGCGGCCAACAGGATCACGCCGCGGGCGTGGCCCATCCGGATGGCCGTCCGCGGGTGGGCGTAGTGGGCGTAGAGTTTCTCGACGGCGACGGTGTGCGGGGCAAGCTCGGCGATGATCTCGCTGAGATCGGCGTGGATCTGCTCGATCCGCTCGGCGATGGTCCTGCGCGAGTTGGTGCGGATGCAGCCGGCCTCGACGACGGAAAAGTCACTGCCGCGGAAATCGACCGCCCCGTATCCGGTGATGTTCAGCCCCGGGTCGATGCCCAGTACGCGATGTGTATCGTTTGTGTCCATCATGACCGTCCGCGGTCCGACTATCCTCGGTAAGCAGGCCGCGGGCGAGAGCCTACTTCCGCTGCCAGGTGGTGCCTTCGGGAGTGTCCAGCAGTTGAATGCCCAGTTCCGAGAGCTCGTCGCGGATGGCGTCGGCGGTGGCGAAATCGCGATCGGCCTTGGCGTCGGCACGCCGGCGGATTCGCTGGTCGATCTCCTCGTCGCTGAGAGCGAGCTGCTCGGGCTGCATCTGCTCGATGCCCAGCGCGAGCACGCGATCCATGCGCAGCAGCGTGGCGTACAGCCGACCCTTACTCTCGGCCGAGTCTTTCAGAACATTCCACATCGTCGCCAGGGCGCGGGGCATGTTCAGGTCGTCGGTGATGGCTCGATTGAAGTCTACCATGTAAGACTCTATCGGCTCATCGCCTTCATGGTGATGAGGCCGAAGCTCGAGCGCACCGCGTTTTAACCGGTTCATAGCGCTGACGGCCGCGTCGAGCTGCTCCCAACTGAACGCCAGTTGACGCCGGTAATGCGCCCCCAGCAGGAACAGACGGTAAGCGAGCGGGTCGTAGCCACGCTCCACGAGGGAGTCCAGCGTGAGGAACCCGCCGGCCGACTTGCTCATCTTGCCGGCGTCGCTCATCGTGAGGAACTCGCCATGCAGCCACCAGTTGCACCACTTGTGCCCCAGGGCGCACTCGGCCTGGGCGATCTCGTTGGTGTGATGCACCATCACGTGGTCCACCCCGCCGCAGTGAATGTCCAGCCGCTCGCCGAGATGGGCGACGGCCATCGCCGAGCACTCGATGTGCCAACCGGGAAAACCCACGCCCCAGGGGCTGTCCCATTCCATGGCGCGCTGGGCGTCGGTCGGGCTGAACTTCCATAGCGCGAAGTCGGTGGGGTTCTTCTTGTGCTGGGACATCTCGATGCGCGCCCCGGCCTGGAGACCTTCAATATCCAGCCGGGCGAGCTTGCCGTAGTCGTTCACTTTGCTCGTGTCGAAGTAGACCGCCTCGCCGGGCACGGTGTAGGTGTACCCGTTCTCCTCCAACGCCCGCACCTGGTCGATCTGCTCGGCGATGTGCTCGGTGGCACGGCACCAGGTGGTGGGTTCGAGAATGTTCAACCGGTCGAGATCGTGGCGAAAGGCGTCCCAGTATTCCTGGGCGATGTCCCAGACGCTCTTGCCCTCGCGCTGGGCGCCTTTCTCCATCTTGTCCTCGCCGGCGTCGGCGTCGTCGGTGAGATGTCCCACGTCCGTGACATTCATCACGTGGCGCACCTCGTAGCCGCATGCTTCCAGCGTGCGTCGCAGGACATCCTCGAAGACGTACGTCCGCAGGTTGCCGATATGCGCGTAGTTGTACACGGTCGGCCCGCAGGTATACAGCCGGACCACGCCGGGCTCGATGGGCACGAACTCGTCCTTGCTGCGGGTGAGCGTGTTGTACAGCGTCAGGGGCGGCATGTCGGCTGCGTCGGTCATGGTGCTCCTCATACGGCGATGTTCGGATCTCTCGGCCGGGCGATTATAGCTTCGGCGAAAGGGCTTTCCAACGTCCCGGCCGCGTGACGCTACTTCTGCCAGCCGGCGATGATCTGCTCGCGGGGGACCACGCCGATCGCGTCGGCCCACTCGCTCCAGAGCCCGTCGAGGCGTCGGACTTCGTCGTCCTTCCTCGCGGAGAGGTCATTGAGTTCGGTGCGGTCCTCGGCCATGTCGTACAACTCCCACCGGCGTTTCTCCCACTGCTGCACGAGCTTCCATCGGCCATGGCGGACTGCGAGATTGCCTTCGTGCTCCCAGAACAGCAGGCGGTCGGAGGTGTCCTGCTCTGCCCCGTCGAGGGTCGGCAGGAAGCTTTCTCCGGCCGGCGGGGTGATGGGCTTTCCGTCGTACTCGGCCGGGTAGTTCACCCCGGCGGCGTCCAGGCAGGTGGCCATGATGTCCACCACGTGCGAGAGGCGGTCGGTCTGTCGGCCTTGCTTGATGCGTCCGGGCCAGTGGGCGATCAGCGGCGTGGCGATGCCTCCTTCGTGGACCCAGTGCTTGTGCAGGCGGAAGGGGGTATTGGAGGCGTTGGCCCACGGGCGGTTGTAGCTCTGGTAGGTCGTGTCGGGCCCGGGCATGAGCCCCGGCGCGTTGCCCACGGTGACGTCCTCGCCGTCGAGCGTCCGGCGCTGTAGGCGCGAGGCCCAACTGGACTCGTATTGAATGAACTCGTGACAGCCGCCGTTGTCCGAGAGGAACAGCACGAGCGTGTCCTCGGCGATGCCGCGGTCTTCCAGCGTCTGGAGGATCTGTCCGATGCCCGCATCCACGCGATGCAGCATGGCGGCGTAGGTGGCCATCAGGGCGTCCTGGTAGTCCTTATCGGGGATGTCCTCCCAGGCGGGCACTTCCGGATCGCGCGGGCTGATGGGCCATTTCGGGTCGAGAATGCCACTGCCCTTGAGCTCCTCGTGACGCGCGGTGCGGACGGCATCCCAGCCGCCGGCGTATCGGCCCCGGTAGCGTTCGATGTCTGCCTGGGGGGCGTGGAGAGGCCAATGCGGCGCGGTAAACGCCACGTACGAGAAGAACGGCTGATCGGGGGTGGACTCGCACGCCCGGCCGATCATCTCCGAAGCGTGGGCGGCGATGGCATCGGTCAGGTAGAACTCTTCGTTCTCGGGCTTGACGAACTCGCCGTTGCGTGTGAGCGTGGGCGGATACCAGTAGCTGCCCGCCCCGCAGAGCGTGCCGAAATGCTCCTCGAAGCCTCGCTGGTTCGGTGTGGGGTGCTTGGCGTCGCCGGGAGACCAGGTTTCGGGTTTCTGAACGTTGTACCCGCCCCCCACATGCCACTTGCCGGACATGAACGTGCGGTACCCCGCCGACCCGAGCGCCTCGGCGATGGTGACGCAGCGGTCGTTGAGATAGCCTTGGTACTCCGGCCAGGGAAGTTCGTTGACCATCGCCCCGATGCCCGCCTGGTGGGGGTACAATCCGGTCAGCAGGCTCGCGCGGGTGGGGCAGCAGCGGGCGCAGTTGTACATCCGGCGGAAGACCACCCCGCCCCGGGCCATCCGCGAGAGGTTGGGGGTCGAGATCTCCGAGCCGTAGCAGTCGATATCCGAGAAGCCCATGTCGTCGACCAGGATGACGATGATGTTCGGGCGTTGGGCAGGGGCGTCCTCAGCGGCCATGCGTGTCTCCGTTTCTTGCAGGGGGATGCCAACGGACCCAGCATAGCGGCAGGGCGATGGTGGCACAACGTCCGCGCGTAAAGAGACCGCCCGCCACGGTCCTGCCGGCGCCAAGGAGCGTCCGACAAGACCGCCACGGGCGGCCGATAGTGTCTACGTGCTCAGGTCGAGGAGTATCAGACGCTTCGCTTGCGGAGCATCAACGCCAGTCCACCCAGCGCCAGCACACTCATGGTGGCCGG
>JBKHCL010000159.1:0-5378 GCA_046541875.1 Phycisphaerae bacterium
GGCCGTGTAACCATGGGCTGGAAGGCCATGCCACGAAGATATTCCGCCCGCAACAAGTTGCGAGCCTTTCTGCACGCTGTCCCAAATCACGTCGTACTCTGGGCCATGGGCAGAGCCGAACCCGGGAATTCACGGTGGACAATCCGGAGCGAATCGCTATGATCTTTCAGTCCCGGATTCGGCCTTCGTTTCGCCCTGCCGGGGAAAAGGAACCGACATGAGCACCGTAGTCATGAAATTTGGCGGCACGAGCGTGGCCAGCGCTGAGAAGATCCGCGCCGCGGCCAAGCGTGCCATTCGCAAACACCGCAAAGGACAGCAGGTTGTGATGGTGGTCTCGGCGATGGGCAAGACCACCGATACGCTGGTGGACCTCGCCGACCAGGTGACCCCCAAGCTGCCCGAGCCCCCCCGCCGCGAGATGGACCAGTTGCTTGCGACCGGTGAGCAGGTGACCATCTCGCTGATGGCGATGGCGCTGACGGACATGGGCGCCGAGGCGATCAGCTTCACGGCCGGCCAGATCGGCATCATCACCGACGACGTTCACACCAAGGCGAAGATCAAGTCCATCGATGTCAAGCGCATCGCCCAGCAGCTCGACGCGGGGCGCATCGTGATCGTCGCGGGCTTCCAGGGAATCACCGAGGAAGGCCACCCCACCACCCTCGGGCGGGGCGGCAGCAACGTCAGCCTCGTGGCCATCGCGGCCGCCCTGGACGCCGAGGTATGCGAGAACTACACCGACGTGGACGGGATTTTCACCGCCGATCCCCGCATCGTGCCCAACGCCCGGAAGATCAAGGAGATCAGCTACGACGAGATGCTCGAGCTGTCCTCGCTGGGCGCCAGCGTTCTGCACAACCGGGCGGTCGAGTTCGCCAAGAAGTACGACGTGCCGATCCACGTCCGCAGCAGCATGAACAACAGGAAAGGGACCTTCATCGTGTCCGAAACCGAATCCATGGAACGAATCGTCGTCAGCGGGGCCGCCCTGAAGGAAAGCCTCGCCCGTGTATCGCTTCGCGAAGTGCCCGACAAACCGGGCGTCGCCGCGGAGATCTTCTCCACGCTCGCCAAGGCCGACATCGTCGTCGATGACATCATCCAGACGCTGGACGAGGAAGGCCTGGCCGACATTTCCTTCACCGTCGACCTGAGCGACCTGCCCACGACGCGCGACGTGGTCGGGAAGCTCAAGAAGGATCTCAACTGCATCACCAAGGTCGAGGAACACTTCTCGAAGGTTTCGGTGGTGGGCATGGGAATGCGGATCCACACCGGCGTGGCCGAGACGATGTTCTCGACGCTCGCCAAGGCCGGGATCAACATCCAGAACATTACCACCAGCGAGATCAAGATTTCCTGCCTCATCAACGAGAACGACGGGCGGGAGGCACTGAGACTGGTGCACGACGCCTTCAACCTTGGCGGCGCACCGAAGAAGGGCAAAGCACGCAAAACAAAGAAGGCAAAATCGCCCCGCAAAGCCGCCTCGACCGGCAAGGGTAAGACCAGGAAGGCGACAAAGGCCCGCAAAAGCAAGAAGACCAGGAAGGCTTCCAAGGCGAAGAAATAGCGTCCTGGAAGGCTTCATAGCCGAACGGCAGACCGACCATCCAGCCCGGTCTGTCGTTCGGCGTTCTTATGCGCCGGGTCAAGCGTTCTGGGGAACGCCGATCTCGTCGAGCAGTTCGCGGATGATCCGCTCCAATGCGCCCAGCGAGAAGTGTTCCCTGGCCAGGGCGAAGTTCTTCTCCACCGCGTCGCGGCGGGCGTCGGCGTCCTTGAGGTAGTGTATCACCCCGTCGGCGGCGTGGGCGACACGCTCGGGGGCGACGGTCACCAATCCACGAGAGTCCTGGCCGGTCGTTTCGTCCCCCAGCGAGACCACGTCGAAACCCACCCGCGCCAAGTCCGAGACCCACACCGGATACTCGAACAGCACCACCGGCAGCTTCGCGTAGACCGCCTCGATGAACTGGTTGCCCCAGCCTTCCCAGATGCTCGGATACGTCACGAAGTCGGCCTGGACGTAGCTGTCCCACAACGAGTAGATCTTCCCGCCGTCGTCGCCTGTGCCCCGGCTGTGCTTGACGCGATCGCCCACGAAACGCAAATCCACGCCCAACTCAGCCGCCTTGGCCTGCAGGGCGTCGGGGTACGATGCACTCAGGCCGATGCCCTCGACGTACCCCGCGCAGAGCAGCACGATCCGGTCGTCCGGGCCGAACGTTCGCCCGTCGTACAGAGTGCCTTCCAGCTTGCTTCGTCGCTGGGGTTTGGAGATCTCCGCGACCACGTCGATGGCCAGCTCGATGGCCTTGCGGTCGAGAATGCGCGTCGCCTGCAGGAACATCAGATCGTTGCGCGAGAGGCCCATCGCCTCACGGAAATCGCGGTTGTACTCGTCCTCGGTCCACGTCGGCCGATCGAAATCGAACACGTTGGGCACGACGCGGGAATCGAGGCCTCGCTTCTCTTTCAGGGCCGCCTGGGCGAGGCGATTGATCACCACGTGGCGAATCGTGTCGTAGGCCGGCGGGGCGTGCTGCATGTAGATGTCCACCACTTCGTCGCAGGTGGGGTACACCTCGCCGGAGTCCTCCCACCAGAAGTCGTGGTTGTGGCAGATGGTCTTGACGCCGGTTTCCTTCAACGCCTCGCAGAGCGCGAGGATCCCGGGCAGATTGTACCCGACGCTCAGGAGGTTGTTGGGCACCATCACGTCGACCTTGCATTCGTCCATGTACTTCAAAAGCTGGGGCTTGATGCGGTCGCGATGGGCATGGATCGCTTCGATGAGTTCCCCCGGTGAGTCGTAGTCGGTCAGCTCGCGCGTGCAGTTGCGGATGAGCTTCTCTGCCTCGGGGTGAAACGGGTACAGCTCGGGAATCGAATGCCCGCCGGGGACGTCCTCGTTGCCCGCGAAGTAATGCACCGTGTGCCCCATGCCCTCCAGCACGCGCCGCCACTTGTCCACTTCGAGCGAGACCCCGTCCGTTCGGCCCAGACGATGCTGCATGAACGCAAACACTGCCATATACGATTACTCCTGAATGAGGGAACAGCGAATCGCCGGAGTCTATCGTCGCCGGGCAGGAGCGTCAAGAAACGCACACACTGACGTCGCCCAACAGGCGTCCCGACTGTGGTTCAGCATCCCGTCGCCGGCAGCCGAAGCAGGCTGCTCCGGCCGCTTCGCCGCAAACCGCATCGTCCCGGGGCGAATTATCGCTGGACACGTCCCCGTCTGATATGGATGATGTGAAGCATGTAATCCGACCCTCGTCTCGTCACGGAAGAGAGCCCCATGCAACGCAAACTGCTGAAACTGCGCCGCAACGAACTGGAAGAAATCAAGGATGCCGGGATGGTGCTGGACTTCGACGAGATCGCCCGCAAGGGCGGCATGTCGGCCGAGGAAAAGCAGATCGCGAAGTTCTACGGCGTGTATTCCTCCAAGCAGGCCGGCGACGCACGGGCTCGGTTTCTTCTTTCCGGGGGGTGAATCGCTCCACTTCCAGCCCGTACCGCTCGTTCACGCGATCGATCAGCTCGTACGTCTCGGGGTAGTCCAGCTCGGTGTCCACGAAGAACACGCGGAACGGAACCTCCAGTCGGGCTGCCAGGTCGATCTGCACCACGCCACTTTTCTGCAGCGAGGTGCCGATGGCGGCCCGGTCTGCAAACGTCTCAAAGGCGTACCGGAGCAGTTCGCGCGCATCCATTTTCCGTAGAGCGTCGAGGTCTATCTTGTCCGGCTCCATCATTACACTGTTTCTCCTCCGCAGGCATGAGCCCGGCGGCTGTCGTTGGTGGAAAGAAACAGTATACAGACCAAACAGGTACGATTCGAGCCTCTTGGTGATTCGAGTCACAGCGTATGGCGGCGCGAGGGCAGCGCCTACGCCGGACGCGTCCGGTGGCGGCTGCTTCCGGGCCTGTGGTAACCCGCCCATCTTGCCCCAACGCCAAACTTGACGCCGCATTTGTCTGCGGAGAGAATACCAGCCATGAAACCGATGACCGTCGTGAAAGTCGTGGTGGCCGTGGTCGGCCTGGGAATTGTGGGGTACTTCGCCTATGACGCCATGCAGGGCAGAGGGCACATCGACGAGTACAACCGCATCGTCGAGGAATACTACAACGAGCAGAAGTACGAAAAGGCTGCCGAGGCGTTCGAAGATCTGCTCCAGCGTGTCGACGGTGAGCTGCGGGAAACCGTGCGCGAGGACCTGATCGCGACGTATAAGAATCTCGGCGACGACCCCGGAAACAGCGCCAGGGACAGTGCCGAATGGTACCGCAAGGCCCACGAGATGGACCCCGATTCGCTCAACGAGAAGCAGGAAAAGGCGATGCGCGTCTTCGATCGGCCGGACTCGTCCAGTTCATGAGCTTGCTGAACGCCTACCCCCTTTGCCGGTACTGCTATGACATCGCTTTTCGCCATCTTTACGAGACCTGTCATGGGTAAAGTCATCCGCAAGCTGCGCTCCGGCCTGAGACGTCTCAAAACGATGTTCGCGGCCGTCCGGAAACTGGTAGTGAAACGCCGGATGGTCTGGGTCTACCAGATGGGGAAGGTCGCCTCCCGGAGTATCTATCGCAGCCTCGGGCAGATCCCGACGCTTGATGTCTCGCACGCCCACTCAGCTTTTAGCTTGTCCCCATGCGCTGGACCAATTCCATGTTGGAATAAGGTGGAACCGTCGGCACGGAGAACGTTTCGGCTGCCGGCCCGATGGACTCGATCGCAAGCCGAATACCAGAGCGAGAACCGCTGCCGGGAAGAATCGGGCGAGGTCCCTTCCCAACCCGCCAACCAGGATTTGTCCGGCGCGTGAGACTTTTTCTCGATCTGCCGCCGGACTCATATGCGGGGATAAAGGCTTGTGCGGACGAGATTTTGAGTGCTCCTGAACCGGTCACCCGCAGTGAAGAGGGTTTGCACACAGGTGTGTTGGTGATAATGCACTTGACGAATGGGCAAAATCATGCATAATGTTGGATACTCCGCTCAGGAGTTGTACCCGGGAGGTACACGGGCCTGGGACCGAGGCCGAGGTGTGGTGGCATGAGGGTGCCGATACCACGCAGCGGCGGACGTCCCGCTGACGCATCGTGAAGAGAGGGTTTTACGGTCCCCTTGGGACCATGGCTCCGCGGCTCTTTTGAGAGAGCCCGCGTTACAGCTGTGGAACGGACCGCTCACCCGTTTTCCTCAGCCCACAAAAAGATTTCCATGCCCATGTTCCGTGTATGCGGACTATGGGGAACACTTTTTGATCCGTGGCCGGTGCTTCCACAAGGAGGAGCACGCCTTACATTGAGGGAGACGCAACTATGAACATGAAGAAACTGGCAACAATGGC
>JBKHCL010000160.1:0-5338 GCA_046541875.1 Phycisphaerae bacterium
CCGAGGGCTCGCCAACCCTACCGGGTCGGCCTTCCCGCCAACGGCCCGGCTTGGAAGGCCGCGCTACGGCAGAACGTCGACCTCGTGTTATTGAGATGTTGTATAAACTATGGCTGTCGCGGGGGAAAATGTCGGTTGGCCTTGACTGTGAAAAAAATCACGGATATAAACAGGATGGTTTGTGAATCTTTTCACGATCGTCGTCGAGTGGGCAGCGTCGTTTTCGGCGCAGGGCGACGGTCGGGCACATCCCACAGACCCGGCATGTTTTACCGTCATTACAGCCCCGCGGGGGCTGGACCACGTATGTTGCCGGGTTCGATTGAATACGAGGCAGATCCGGCGCGGGGCACGTCTTGACCCGCGCGTGTAACGGCTAGAACCGTGAGCTCAGGCAGCTCACAACGAAGTCGAAAGGAACCAACATGGCCAAGATTCTCATTGTGGACGATGATCCGGATGTCGTCGCGGCAGCGAAGGTGTTTCTCGAAAAGGGAGGCCACGAGGTCGCCTCGGCAGGAAGTCGGCCTGAGGGCATGAGCGCCATTCAGGACGCCTCTCCCGACCTGCTGATTCTCGATGTCATGATGGATCAGCCCGACGACGGAATGGTGATGGCCCAGGAGCTGCGACGGGACGGGTTCAAGAAGCCCATCCTCATGCTCACCAGCATCGCCAAGGTGACCGGAATGGATTTCGAGAAGGACGACGAAATCCTCCCGGTCGACGAGTTCCAGCAGAAGCCCATCGACCCGGCCACCCTTCTGGCCAAGGTCGACGAACTGCTCAAGAAGTAGGGAGGATCCGAACATGATTATCACCGAACGAGACAAACTCCGAGAGCAGATCAAGGAACTCACCGCCCGGTACGGCCAGGACCGCAGCGCGTTGATGCCCATCCTCCAGGCCATCCAGAAGGACCAGTTCTACATCTCGGATTACGCCATGCAGGAAGTTGCCGACCAGCTGGGCATTCACCCGGTGGAGGTCTACGGGGTGGTGAGCTTCTACAGCTTCCTGACCACCCAGCCGCAGGGACGATTCGTGATTCGCCTCTGCCAGACGATCACCTGCGACATCGCCGGCAAGGCGGCCGTCGCGCGTCAATTGGAGAACGACCTGGGCATCAAGTTCGGGCAGACCACGCCCGACGGGATGTTCACACTGGAGTACGCCAACTGCGTGGGCATGTGCGACCAGGGACCGGCGATGCTCGTCAACGACGACGTGCACACCAAGGTCACCCCGGAGCGCATCCACGACATTCTCGAAGAATGCCGCAAGGCCCTGGCACCGACCAGGTTTCAGACCAAACAGGAGCACATCGTATGACTGCCGCCCACGAAACTCCCCTGACGTTCGCCGAGGTGGATGTCGCAGCCGGGTACAAGGTCGCCAGCGAGAAAAGTCGATCGGAGATCATCTCCACGATCGGCGATTCGGGCCTTCGAGGCCGAGGTGGCGCGGGCTTCCCCACCAGCGTGAAATGGAACCTTGCCGCCGCGGCCGTCGGCGATGAGAAATATGTCGTCTGCAACGCCGACGAAGGCGAGCCGGGCACGTTCAAGGATCGCGTGATCCTCCAGAACTACGCCGGGCTGGTCTTCGAGGGAATGGCCATCGCGGCCAAGGCGATCAACGCCGGTCGAGGCATCATGTATCTCCGCGGCGAGTACACCTATATGGTCGCTCCCCTCAACGCCACGCTCGACGAGCTCCGCAAGCAGGGCATGCTCGGGGACTCGTTCGATATCGAGATCCGCCTGGGAAGCGGCGCGTACGTCTGCGGCGAGGAGACCGCCCTGATCGAATCGCTCGAGGGCGCCCGCGGCGAGCCGCGCAACCGCCCCCCCTTCCCCGTGGACACCGGCTTTATGGGCCGACCCACCGTCGTCAACAATGTCGAGACGCTTGCGTGGGTCAGTTGCATCCTGGCCAAGGGTCCGGAATGGTTCAAGGAGCACGGGACGGCCAAGTCGGCCGGGCTGAAGCTCTTCAGCGTCTCCGGCGACATCGAGACCCCCGGCGTGTACGAGCTGCCGTTGGGCATTACCGTGGGCGACCTGCTGGCAAAGGTCGGCGGTTCGGACGCAAAGGCCGTCCAGATCGGCGGGGCCGCGGGCAACTGCATCCCCCGCAGCGAGTTCGACCGCAAGATCGCCTTCGAAGACGTCGCCACCGGCGGATCGGTGATCGTCTTCGGACCTCAGCGCGACATGCTCGAGGTGGCGCGGAACTTCCTGGAATTCTTCGTGGAAGAATCCTGCGGCCAATGCACCCCCTGCCGCGAAGGAAACGAGAAGCTGCTAAAGGGCGTCGAGATGCTCCAGAGCGGAACCTGCTCCATGCGGTACCTGCGGGAGCTGGTCTCGCTGGGTGAGACAATGCAGATCGCCAGCAAGTGCGGATTGGGGCAGTCCAGCCCGAACGCTTTTCTGTCGATCGTTCGGAATTTCCAGGACGAAATCATGGGGCGAGAGACCGCCAAGGTCTGACCCGAGGAGTTCATAATGACTTGCGAAGACAAATGCGGCCGCGCCCCGAAGGGATACCGCGGACAGACCATCGAGAAGCCCGAAGACATGAATGCCATCGGCGCCCAGATCACCGTGAACATCGACGGGGAGGACATCAAGGTGCCCATGGGCACGACGATCCTCGAAGCCGCCCAGCAGATGGGAATCCACATTCCCACGCTCTGCCACCACGACGATCTGTGCGTGGCCGGCGTCTGCCGCGTGTGCGTGGTGGAGGTGGAAAACCAGCGGACGCTGCAGGCCTCCTGCGCCTTTCCGATCACCTCACCGTTGACGATCAAGACGCACACGCCCAAGGTTCGCCGCGCGAGGCGCCACGTGATCGACCTGCTGCTCAGCAAGCATCACGGGGAGTGCTACTCGTGCTTCCGCAACAACAACTGCGAACTGCAGCAGCTCGCCAAAGAGTACGGCGTGGACTACTTCCGCTTCGGCCACCCGGACAAGCCGATGTACGAGAAGGACACCTCCAGTTACTCGGTCGTGCGGGACATGAACAAGTGCGTCCTCTGCCGTCGCTGCGTGCGAACCTGCATCGACCTGCAGGAAGTCGGCGTCCTCGAAGCCGGCGGGCGATCCACCGAGACAACCATCGAGACGTTTCTCGATAAGCCCCTCGGCGAGGTGGTGTGCATCAACTGCGGGCAGTGCATCAACCGCTGCCCCACCGGCGCACTGCGGGCGAACGACCCGTCCGACGAGATCTGGGACGCCATCGACGATCCCGACAAGCACGTGGTCATCCAGACCGCTCCGAGCCCCCGGGCGGGCATCGGCGAGTGCTTCGGCCTCGAGGCCGGCGTGCCGATGACCTTCCAGATGAACACCGCCCTGCGTCGTTGCGGGTTCGACAAGGTGTTCGACACGAACTTCACCGCCGACCTGACGATCATCGAAGAAGGTGTCGAGCTCATCCAGCGCCTGCACAAGGCGCTGGTCGAGAAGGACGAATCGACCGCCCTGCCGCAGTTTACCTCCTGCTCACCGGGCTGGGTGAAGTACATCGAGCACTTCTACCCGGACATGCTGCCGCACGTTTCCTCGGCCAAGAGCCCGCAGCAGATGTTCGGTTCGCTGATCAAGACCTACTACGCCGAACACGCCGGGGTCGACCCGGCCAATGTGGTCTCGGTCGCGCTGATGCCCTGCTCGGCGAAGAAGTTCGAGTGCAACCGTCCGGAGATGTGCGACTCGGGCTTCAAGGACGTCGATTACGGGCTCACCACGCGTGAGCTGGCGCAGATGATCTCCGAGGCGGGCATCCACCTTCCGGACATGCCCAAGAGCGATTTCGATCAGCCCTTCGGGACAGCCACCGGCTCGGGTGTGATCTTCGGTGCCTCGGGCGGCGTGATGGAAGCCGCCCTTCGAACCGTCATCGAGTTGGTCTGCGGGATCAAGGTCGAGGACATCTTCGACCACGCGGACATTACCCCGGTGCGCGGCATGGACGGGGTGAAGTTCGCCGAGCTGCCCATCGAGAAGGTCGGCGAGGTCCCCGACGTGCTCAAGGGCCTGCTGGACGACTGGAAGTGGCTGGAAGGGGCAACGCTGAAGGTGGGCGTCTGCCACGGAACCGCCAACGCCAAGAAGGTCCTCGAAGACATCCGTAACGGCGGGAAGTTCTCCGAGTGTCACTTCATCGAGTTCATGGCCTGCCCGGGCGGATGCCTCGGCGGCGGCGGACAACCCATCCCGACCACCCCGGAGATCCGCGAAGCACGGGCGGCTGCGATCTACCAGGAAGACAACGACTACGAAATCCGCAAGTCGCACGAAAACCCGGCCGTCTGGGACCTCTACGAGAAGTTCCTCACCGACGGTCCGGCCGGCCATCAGAGCCACAAACTGCTGCACACCCACTACACACCACGCGGTAAATACATCGACTGACCGCTAAGCGTGGGAAACGGGGAGACACGCTGCCGGCGGGCCAAGCGGCCCGCCGGTGGCTGCCTCGCCATCGCATTTCAAAGGCACATCGGACCCGTACCGGAGACCATCGCGGCGGGAGGTCCGCCACGACCTCGCCCGAAAGACGATGCCACAACGACACGCATCCGACAGTTCGATTCGACGCCTGAGCCTCTACCTCCGCCAGCTCGAACACCTCGCCGAGGAAGGAACCGACCGCGTCTCGTCACGTCGCCTGGCCGAGGATCTGCACATCGGCGACCATCTGGTCCGCAAGGACCTCGCCTCGTTCGGGCAGTTCGGCCGACCGGGAATCGGCTACGACGTCCGCAAGCTCATCAAATCGCTCAAGGGTATCCTCGGGACCAACCGCACCTGGCGCGTCGTGCTCATCGGGGCCGGCGCCTTGGGAACCGCCCTGCTGCGTTACCAGGAGTTCCGCCAGAAGGGGTTCCACATCGTCGCCGCCTTCGACGTGGACCCGGCCCGTGTGGGGCAATCCATCGGCGAGGTCCCGGTGCATCACGTCGATGAGCTTCAGAAGGTGGTCCGCCAGAAGCGCGTCAAGCTGGCCATCCTCGCTGTCCCCGCCGGTCACGCGCAGACCGCCGCCGAGAACGCCCGCGCCGCCGGGGTGCGGGGCATTTTGAACCTCGCGCCGGCCACCCTCGAATGCCCTCCCGACCTGGCCGTCAACCGCATGGACCTCACCGCCCACCTCGAACAGCTCTCGTTCCAGGTGTCCTCGGCCAACGGAAAACGAGCACGCAACGGCAAACCCCGGAGCTGATCGGCCGACCGACCCTTCCGGTGGGCGACATTTTCCGGGGCGACCAGGTTGGCTGAAAGCATCTCTGTTGCTACGGCTGCACATTTTTCCGGATATC
>JBKHCL010000161.1:0-5317 GCA_046541875.1 Phycisphaerae bacterium
GTTCAACACGTTTTTCACCGGTACGGCGGCTTTGTCCATCATCCTGATGGCGGGGGCGCTGGTGATTATTCTCGCGCCGATGCTCATCAAGGGGGCCACCGCGGTGGTGTTCCGCGGGACGGTCGAATGGCGCGAGTTGCAGCTCAAGGAGGAGATCTTCCAGCGCGGCGACCCGGAAGAGGTCTCCGCCGAGCTCAAGCAGGTGGCCGAGGCACGCAGACCGGTCTACGAGATGCTCGACAGGTTCGCCCGCGGGATCGACTCGTACGGCCTGGAGAGCGACGTCAAACGCCTGCACCGGGAGGTCCGAAAGCAGCTGCGCAACCGGGCCGAGAGCGGTCAACTCTCCGATGCCAATGCCGAGCTGATCGAAGACGAATCCAAGAAGCTGCGCAACTTCCTGCGCGACGCCTACGCGACGGTCGACCCCAACGAGGCGATCGAGTCGCTTCGGAATGTGCTGACCTACGAAAACACCCGCCTGTTCAAAGGCACGCGGGGAATGGAGTACTTCCAGCTTGCCCGGGAATACCAGGAGGTGGTGGAGAACGTTGATCTTGACCGCCGAGAGGAATTCGGACCCGAGTTGGAAGAGCTCCAGAACCTGCTCTACAAACTCTTCGGCCCGCGCCCCGGCGAACGTCCCTCCGCACCCACCGCGGAGTTCAAGTACGGCGCGACGCGATGGGATATCACCGAGGAACTGCGACACCGGGTGCTTTACACCATGGACTACGTGCAGGTTCCGGGTAAGAAGCTGCTGCAGGAGAAGGAAGTCAAACGGGCCAAGGTGTTCGGCAAGCAGCTGGAACCGATGTTCGAGTTGATCGAGAACGACGAAACCTTCCTGCCGATGATGAACCCCGAGTTGACCTTCTACTGGCAGTACTTCATCGATGATTGCATGCCCGGACACCTCTTCGGCGGGGTCGGCCCGGACATCTACGGAACCATGATGCTGACGTTGCTGGCGATGGTGTTTTCCGTACCGATCGGTATCACCACGGCGGCCTACCTGGTGGAGGTGGCCAAAGACGGGCCCTTCACCCGGGTAATCCGGATGTGCATCAATACCTTGGCGGGCGTACCGAGCATCGTGTTCGGCCTGTTCGGGCTGGCGTTTTTCATGCTGTACTTCCTCCCGAAGTTCGGCTTGCAGAAGGAATCCAGCATCCTCGCGGGGTCCTTGACCCTTGGTGTGATGGTCCTGCCGATCGTGATCCGCGCCAGTGAGGAGGCGATCCGATCGGTCCCCCCATCATACAGAGAGGCATCGCTCTCGCTGGGGGCCAGCCAGTTGCGGACGTTCCTGACGGTCACCCTGCCGGCGGCGCTTCCGGGGGTGCTGACGGGCATCATCCTGAGCATGTCCCGGGCGGCCGGCGAGGTCGCCCCGATTCTGTTCGTAGCGGCGGTCTCATTCCGCAAGGGGATTCCATCGAGTATTCTCAACGGTGGCACGCGGGCGCTGCCCTACAGTGCGTGGGACGTGGCCGTTGCCGACCGCGTGGCGATGGACGCCCCGCACAACCAGTATGGTATTATCATGACGCTGATCGGGCTGGTGCTGATCCTGAATATCACCGCCATCCTCCTTCGCAGCCGCGTTGCCAAAAAGCTGCGAGGCTGAGACGTTTGACCCATTTGAGGTGAACCGATGACACCCACAAGCAGCGAGACATCGTCCGGCGTGGTGGACACCGCCGACCCCGAAACCGAAGGCCGACCGACAATCAATGTCACACGGTCGACCGATCGCCTGCCCGGTAGCGAGACATCGTCCGAGACGGGCGAGGCGATCATCCGTTCTCGAAAATTCGCCCTCTACTACGGCGACAAGCCCGGCGTGCTGGACATCAACATGGACATCTATCCCCAGAGCGTGACGGCCATCATCGGCCCCAGCGGCTGCGGGAAGAGCACGTTCCTGCGCTCGATCAATCGCATGAACGACCTCGTACCCAACGCCCGCGCCGAGGGCAGCCTCGAAGTCAATGGCGTGAACGTCTACGAAAAGCGCATCAACCTGGTGAACCTGCGTTACCAGGTGGGCATGGTTTTCCAGAAGCCCAACCCCTTCCCCAAGAGCATCTACGACAACATCGCTTTCGGCCCGCGGCTGCAGGGTATCCGCAAGCGGTCGCGGCTGGACGAGATCGTCGAGACCTGCCTGCAAAGCGCCGCGCTGTGGAACGAGGTGAAGGACGAGCTGAAGAAGTCCGCCCTGGCGCTGTCGGGCGGGCAGCAGCAGCGGCTTTGCATCGCCAGGGCACTGGCGACCAAGCCCAAGGTGCTGCTGATGGACGAGCCCTGCTCGGCGCTGGACCCGATCGCGACCGGACGCATCGAGGACCTCATCGCCGAGTTGAAGGACCGCTACACGATCGTCATCGTCACGCACAACATGCAGCAGGCCGGGCGCGTGAGCGACCGGACCGCCTTTTTCTGCATGGGCGAGCTGATCGAGTATGGCCTCACGCGGGACCTGTTCACCAACCCCCAGAAGAAGCAGACCGAGGACTACATCACAGGCCGATTCGGCTAGGAACGGGAGCAACGCACATGTCGGAACTTCAGAATCGGCTCGAACGCCTGCTGCTCAGATTGGACCGGATGGGCATGCGGGCCGAGCAGGCCGTCATCGACGCGATCCACGCCGTGGAAAACGAAGACGCCGACGCCGGAAGCGAGGTCGACCGCAACGACAACCTGATCGACCGCGAAGAGGTCGAGATCGAGCAGGAGTGCATCCGACTGCTGGCGCTGTATCAGCCGGCTGCGGTGGACCTGCGGGCGATCACCACGATCATCAAGGTCAACTCCGACCTCGAACGCGTAGCCGACCTGGCTGCGGGCATCGGGCGACGCGTGGAGAACGTCGTCGAGGAACGTCTCAACCTCGGCGAGGATCCGCTCTTTGAGCGACTCGCCCAGGACACGCTCGAAGCACTGGGGCGTACCGTTCGCATGCTCACCGCTACCGACGCCACCGGTGCCCGGGGAATCATCGAGACCGACGCCCAGATCGACCGGGACTACCGCTCGTTCGTGCAGTCCGTCCTGGATATCGAAGGCCAGCGCGTCGGCGGCGTCGAGAACGCCATCACCATGATCAACCTCGCCAAGGCGCTGGAACGCATCGGCGATCTGTGTACGAACATCGCCGAGGACATCATCTTCCTGCGAACCGGCGACGTGGTGCGACACCAGCACGCATTCGACGGGCGCAACAAGCTGTCGGAGTAAGCGCCCGGCCGGGGGATTCAGCGGTTGGGGCGCTTCATGGCGATCAGTCCGCGCTCATGCAGCGTGTTGAGGTAGCTGGTGACGGAGATCTCCGCCTCGGCGGCGCTGAGCTTGTGGGCCGAGGCGAACGTCCGCACGATGCTCTTGATGTTCCGCTTTCCGTCGCACAGTTCGTACACCTCCTGCCCGACGGTGTCGAGCTCATAGGTCCGCTCGACGTACGCCCCCCCGCCCAGCAGTTGCTGCCAGAACGGCTTCTCCAGGGCGGTGGTCAGCTTGACACCGTCCTCGGTCTGCTCGGTGCGCACCAGCGGGGTCTGCAGGGGCTTGGCCTGGAGGAGCGAGTCCTTCTGTTGGGCGGTGGTCTTCTTCTTGCCCCGTCCCAGCAGCCAGGCGAGGAGGCTTCCTTTGAACATCAGTCCCGTCCTTTCGGTGCCAGGTGGTTCATCGCCTCGATCGCTTCCCGCACGGGCGCCTCGTCGCCCAGCCCGCGCTGATCGTACTCAGCCATCAGCAGGCGGTTGCGCTGCGGGTCCACCACGCAAGCGGCGGTCGACGATCGACGCGGAAGCCAGTTCATGGGGAACTTGACGCGTTTTGGGACGGTGCGGATGAGCCCTTCGCAACGGCGCCCCTCGACGGTGGCCGACCAGTCGTGGAAGTTCATGTCCTTGCCGAGCCGCCACACGCCCTGCACGGGCGGATAGGTCAGCCAGTTCTCCAGCGTGCGACGTCCCAGGGCGATGTCGGCTGGGTACACCTGCCGGACCAGCATGCGTCGACCTCGGGCGCCGACGACGATCGACAGGTCGCCCACATTGAGTTGATGACCGACCAGACCCATTCCCGCCGGCGTGCGGAAACTCGCCTCCACCAGCGACCAGTCGGTGGGCTCGTCGGACCCGCCGGCCCGCAGGGACGGAAGGATCCGCTCGTGGATGCAGCCGACAGCGGCTTGGTCCTCGGTGCGGAGGGTCACCAGAACCCCCAACCCCGCCCGCTCGTGCCAGCCACACCATCCCGCGCGGTGGTGGGCCCGCTTGCCCTGCGGGGCAAACGCCCGCTCCGTGAAGCCCTCCGGGTCGGGGCCGTCGTCCTGAATAGCCCCCCAGCCGGCCATCGTTCGCAGCTGCGAGCGAACCCATCGCTTCGGGCGGAACCCCAGCGGCGTCCAACGCGGCGTGAGCCACTGCACGCGCATTCGCTCGTGGTAACCTTCGCCCAGCAGCACGCTGCCTTCCTTCGCCTTGCCGGCAATGCCCAGCGGCCGCCATTCGGGCGGAATGCGCAGCGACCAGCCCGCCCACGCAAAGGTCAACCAGTTGTCGGGAATCTCAGTCATCGGCCTCTCGATCGAAGGTGCGATTCGCCCGGGGGACTTGTCCGCCCGCCCGCGGGGAGAGTAAGCTGGCATTGTAACGCAACCGCGTCCGCTTGACACCCCCGGGCTGGTGCACCACGTTGCGGTGCATCACATCGAGCGGTACAACCGCATCGATACCGTCACTGACCTTCGACCCGTCGGCGGGTCCGATGCTGGAAAGATGGCGGGTCGGAGGCTGTAGAGAAGGAGCAGATCGATGACACTGAGGCGATGGATACCGCTTGGGATCGTGCTTTGCTCGCTGTGGGTCGGGCAGGCGGGATCAGCCCCGACCCACACCCGCTCGAAGGAGGCGCTGACGGTCCGCCTCGACGAGGCGACGACGCTGACCTTTGCCCTGCATGGTGACTACCTGCTGGGGCTCAACCAGGCCAGCGTGGGCGGGCTGACCCTCACCAGCGACGCCACCGTCCAACGGCCGATCCTGGCGGAGGAATTCGGCGAGGAGCGTCTGATCTTCCCGGCCATGACGCTGAAGGATGTCCGGATCGTCGATGGGTCGGTTCACGTGACCTGCACGCTCTTGGCGACCGCCGACGAGCAGGCCTATCGGGCGGTGTTCGTCTACACCGGCGATCCCCAGGCCGCCCTGGGCGAGAAGATCACCCCCGAGCTGGCCGCCCTGCAGACCTCGGCCGCCAAGGCCGCCAAGGCGTTCGAACCGTTCTACAAGGACGATGAAGCCCT
>JBKHCL010000057.1:0-20561 GCA_046541875.1 Phycisphaerae bacterium
CGCGAGCGATGCCCCAACGGCTTTGGCGCGTTTGCCGATGATGTCCAGTATCACCTTGGCGGCCTGGCGGCAGAGGGCGATAACTGAGACGCGACGCCGTTCCGCGCGAACCACAGGCCTGCACCGGGATCGTCCGATGCAGGCCTTTTCGTTGCGCGATTGATCCCCCCACTCACGTGGGGGGGCTTGGTTATCGCATCCAGCGTCAGCGCGTCCTTTTCGCTCATCGGCCCTGCCGAAAGCGTCACAGGGACGGGCGTTACTTCGCCATGCGCACCCATCGGCCGCTGTAGGCGGGCAGGACGATCGGCTTGCCCAGTTCGAGCATCTCGCCGGATACCGCGTCGCCGGCGCCGGTGTACTCGTAGCCGGGCGTTTTCAGCATGGCCGACGTCTCCGGGCCGTCGTTGATGAGGAAATAATGGTCGGCCCCCGGGGCGGCGCGGCGGTAGGCGATGGCGCCTTGGCAGGTGAACTTACGCGGCAGGTCGCCGAGGGCGAATCGCACGAGGTCCGCTTCGCCCTGCTCGTTGCCCGGCTGGGCGCACTGCAGCGACGCCTCCCAGCCCAGCAGCACGCCGGACCCCTCGCCGCAGGTGTTCTCGACGATGCCCGCCCCGCCGCGGTCGTACTCTTCCACCGTCCGGGCCGTGGTCACGCCGAGGTCCACGACAAACCCCTCCAGCCGTCGACCCAGCAGCTCGCGCGGGACATTGCGGGAGTACTGGAAATCGCGGATCGTCGCGCCGAAAATCGCCTCGAAGTTGCTTCCGGCGGCGGTGTTCAACATGCGGCCGAAATCGTCGTACCACCCGCCGGGCATGTCGAGCACGACGCGCCCGCCCTGCTCGGCGAACGTGCGCAGAAGGCCCAGCACGTCGTTGGCAATCGCCAGCGTCGCCGGCAGGTAAATCACCTTGTACCGCCCCGCCAGCCCGGCGCGGAGGTCCTTGGCGGAGACGAACTCCCACGGGATGTTGTGATTGATCAGCGCCCGGGTGACCCCCACTCGGCCGAAAACGGGCACGCGCTTGTAGAAGTCCCGTCCGCCGGCGGAAGCGGCCGTCCACATCGCGTCCGAGTCGAAGTCCATGAACACCCCGACGGTGGGCTCCTTGCGCGCCTGCCAGATCTCGTCGCGATGGTCCACCGCCGCCCGGCCGATCCGCCCGGCCTGTCGCGTGCGTTCGCACGGCTCGCCGTTGCGGTCGACCAGGGCGAACTCGCCGGCCTCCCATCCGGCGGTGCGGGCGTTCCAGCACCACATTCCAAACCCCCGGAAGCCGGCTGCCAGGTAGCTGAGCATCAGCTGGGTCATCACCCCGCCGTCCACCGTCGAGCCTGGCCAGACGTCCTCCATCTGCGGGTATAGATTGGCCTTTCCGCCCGAGAGCTGCTGCGGGCCTCCCGTGGATTCCCACGTCGCCGACCAGCCTCCCTTGAACCAGTCGGCCACCATCGACGCCTGCATGTACACCGGGCGGGCGACCTCGAACCCCACCTCCTCGAAGTGCCACGCCAGGTGGATGCTCGGATAGAACGACCCGCCCTCGGCCATCGCCGAGGCGATGCCCTCCATGTCCGTCGCGCGGGACGCGAACGGCAGGAACAGGCCCATCTCGCCGCCCGCCCGGCCGACGGAGTTGGGGTCCTCCTCGCGCATGGCAGCCACCCTGCGCTCGATGTGCCGGATGTACATGTCGGCCTTGAACCGCAACACGTCGCGCAGTCGGCGGTATTCGCGCTGGCGTGGAATGTACATCGTCTTGCTGCCGTGGGGGCTCTGGAGGTTGTCCAGGGCGAATTTCTTGACATCATCCCAGTTGTCCCACTTTTTGGGGCGACGGTGGCCGGCGTGATGGAAGTTCCACGCGTCGGCGACGGCTTCGATGCTGCCGTAGGTATCTTTAAGCCAATCCATGAACTCATCGGCGAACGCCGGGGAGAGCGAACCGTCGAAGCTGAACTTCTCGCGGAACTCGCGTTCCAGAGGCCGACCGCCGTCTCCGTCGCACTCGCGGTCGATGCGCTCGCGCATGACCTTCTCCTGGTGCTCCAGCCAACGGGGGTCCTCGCGAAGCTCACCGATCGGCGTGTCCGGATCGATCCCGAGTTTTTCCAGCAGCTCGCCGGTGGGTTCCTCCCAGCCGGCTTCGTCGTACCACCAGGGAATGATTCCCTCGTCCAGTGCCAAGTGCATCACGGCCCGCGTGTCGGTGCCCGGACAGAGCATGAGGCCCTTGAGGCAGGTAAAGCCCAGTTCCTTCATCGTGCGAAAGTGCGAGCGGATGTCCTCCATCGACATCCCGGGCCATTCGATGAACACCACGCCGACGGGCATGGGCGCCAGGGCGCGGAGTTTGCGTTGCATGGGGGTTTCGTGCAGCTGGTCGTAAAGTTCGCTGAGGAACTCGTCCTTCGAGGACATACGGGAATGCTCCCAGGCCCGTCGGGCCGGCTAAGGGGGGACAAGGAATGCAGAAAAGCCTCGGTGCCTCACTACAGGTATGGGGTTCTTTGATAGCCGTCCGGCGGGAAGTTGTCAAGAAAAACGGGCGTTTCGTCGCCTTTCTGTTATGCTGTGTCGCGTCCTGGGTGATGGCTCAGCCGAGGCGGGCACGAATCGCCTCAGGCCGCGATGAACTGGAGATTTGTTCGTGAGTGAACCGATACAACTAGAGTTGAAGCGTACGGAAGGATGTGACGACGTGCCCCTGCCGGCGCCGATGTCCGAGCACGCTGCCGGCATGGATTTATGCGCCGCCTGCGACGAGGACGTCGCCCTGGAACCCGGGCAGATCAAGCTGATCCCCTGCGGGTTCACAATGGCGATCCCCGCCGGATACGAGGCCCAGGTCCGCCCGCGAAGCGGACTGGCGCTGAAGCACGGGATCACGCTGCCCAACGCACCGGGCACGATCGACGCCGACTACCGCGGCGAGGTCCGAGTGATTCTGCAGAACCTCGGGGCCGAGACGTTTACGGTTGTCCGCGGAATGCGGATCGCCCAGATGGTGATCGCGCCGGTAACTCGGGCCGAGGTCGTACTCGTCCGGCAACTCGACGAAACTGCCCGCGGCGAGGGAGGCTTCGGACATACCGGGGTCTGACGGATCGCGAAGGCAGGACAAACCAACAGGCCGTCAACGGACGGACGGCCGGGAGTAGAGGACGCCGGATGGCTACCAGGCGAATGAAGAAAACACGCACGGACGAGATCCCCACCCTCAAGCCCTCCAGCAAAAAGGGCAAGTGGGCCGCGCCGAACGAAAGCGACGGCGACGCGCCCCCCGGCCCGACGCAAAGTCCCTACTGGACCTACTGCTTCGTCGCGTTGCTGACCGGCGTGGTGATCCTCTCCTGGCTGAGTCTGCTGACCTACTCGCCCGCCGACCCGCCCGGAACCGTCGTGTACCCGCCTGCCGACCCGGTAAACAACGCAGCCGGAATCGTCGGGGCCCATCTGGCCCATACGCTGCGCTACTGGCTGGGCGGGGGGGCGTACATGGCCTTGCTGTTCGCCACCATCGCCGCGACGATCATGATGCTCGGGGGGAAGGTCACCGATGTCGCCTGGCGTCTGGCCGGCGTGACGGTGCTGGTGGTGACCACGGCAGCGGCGATCTACCTGGCTTCCGACCCGTCCTGGCGCAGCGGCATCGCGGGCAACTGCGGGGTGATCGGGGCGTCTGCGGGATTCTTCCTGGAAAGTCGCTTCGGCGATATCGGCGGCTGGGTGGTCATCTGCGTGATGCTCGCGATCGGCCTGCTGCTGACCGCCGACGACTGGGTCCTGGAGATTCCACGCCAAGGCAGGAAAGTCTGGGCCAGGTGCGCCGACCACATGCAGCGCCGGCAGCAGTTGCCCGACGACCTCAATGTCGCCGCACGCGCCCGCCAGGCCGCCGACGTCGCAAAAGCGACCAAGCCCGCGCCGCCCGTCAAGACACCCACCACAGCCAACATGCCCGACGACGACAGAAAGAAGCAGGGCATCCTGCCGGGCTTCCTCAAGGGCAAGAAGGACAAGGGCAACAAGGGCGGCAGGAAGAGCAGCAAGAAGACCGTGAAGGTCTCGCCGGCCGCCGAGTCGGCCAAGCCCACCGACGCCGAGGCCGACCGGTATGCCCTGCCCTCGGAGACGCTGCTGGCTGAGCCCACCGGCGGATACATCGAAGAGCAGGAAGCCCACGCATCCCAGCGGGCAGGCATTCTCCAGCAGACCCTGGACAACTTCGGCGTCGCCGCACAGGTCGTCGGCCACATGACCGGCCCGGTGATTACCATGTTCGAGCTCAGCCTCGAACCGGGCGTGAAGGTCTCCCAGATCAGCAATCTCGCCAACGACATTGCCCGGGCCCTGTCCGTGTCGGGCGTGCGCGTGGTCAGCCCCATCCCGGGCAAGGACACCGTGGGCATCGAGGTGCCCAACCAGGAAAAGGAGATCGTCCGCATCAAGGAGCTGATGAAGCTCGCCCCCGAAGCGGAGAAGAAGCTCCACCTGCCGCTGTTTCTGGGCAAGGACGTCGCCGGCGAACCGATCGTGACCGATCTCGGCGCCGCCCCGCACATGCTCATCGCGGGCACGACGGGCTCGGGCAAGAGTGTGTGCATCAACGCGATCATCATGTCCCTGCTGATGACCCGTCGCCCGGAAGAGGTGCGGTTTATCCTGGCCGACCCGAAGATGGTCGAGATGGCCGCCTTCGAGAACATCCCGCATCTGCTGTGCCCGATCGTGACCGACATGCGCAAGGCCGAGGACATCCTCGAATGGGCCTGCGTCAAGATGGACGAGCGGTACGCCCTGCTCCGCGAAGCCGGCGTGCGGAACATCGCCGGGTACAACCGCCTCTCCAAGAAGGAACTTTACGAGCGGTTCGAACCGTCCGACGAGGAAGAGAAAAAACGCATCCCCCTCCGCCTGCCGTACTGGGTGATCATCATCGACGAACTGGCGGACCTGATGATGATCTCCTCCAAGGAAGTCGAGGGGTACATCATCCGCATCGCCCAGAAGGCCCGGGCGGTGGGCATCCACATGGTGCTGGCCACCCAGCGTCCCAGTGCGGACGTGGTGACCGGCCTGATCAAATCCAACGTCCCGTCGCGGGCGAGTTTCCGGGTGGCCTCGCGGCAGGAATCCCGCATCGTGCTGGACCAGAACGGTGCCGAGGTGCTCATGGGTCAGGGCGACATGCTGTTCCTCGCCCCCGGTTCCAGCACGCTGAGTCGTTCGCAGGGCACGTTCGTGGATGACCGCGAGATCCACAAGGTCGTCAAAGAGCTTCGCAAGCACGGCGAACCGAAGTACAACAACGAACTGGTCAAGCTGCACTCCCGCCCGCCGGGCGACATCTCCGACGAGCGCGACGAGATGTTCGACAAGGCCGTCGAGGTCGTTCTCCAGGCCCAGCGCGGGAGCGTCTCGCTGCTGCAGCGTCGGTTGCAGGTCGGCTACGGCCGGGCCAGCCGCATCATCGACCAGATGTCCGAAGCCGGGCTCATCGGAGAGCACAAGGGCTCCCAGGCCCGCGAATGCCTCATCACCATGGAGGACTGGGAATCCATGAAGGCCAACATCGCTGCCGACCAGTCCGGGGAAAACTCGCTCAATGGTGAACCCACCAGCGCATAAATGGGTCCCGCAGGCGTCCGGCCGCACCTGTGCTTGAGATGGAGCGACACCTTCGCCGCAATACGCTACCGCCATGAGCGAACCGCCAACCATTCCGACCCCGCCCGACTCGCCGGAACAAGCGTTCGACCCACCCGAGTTGATCGAACCGGCCCCGACCGGTCCACTGCACGTGGCGTGGATCGCCGGCGTGGAGACCAGCGAACGCCTCGGCAGAACGCTCCAGCCGCTGGCCATCGGTCTGCTCGACGAACTGATCCGCCTGACGGTCTTCTGTCCGCACGGGGCCGACCTGCCCTCGCTGCCGAGCCCGCCGGTGGAGGTCATCCACTACGCCCCGCCGCGATGGTGGCAGCGAGGCCGACGCGGCGCGGTTCGATTGGCCGACCTCATGACCATCGCCGGGGTCGACGTGCTCCACGCCCTGGACTGTACGATCATCCCCCTCACCCGCAAGCTCGCGCGCCACACGCACCTGCCCTACGTCCTGAGCACGTACAAAGCCGGCGAGTTCGGGCCGGTCAGCTCGCGTCTGGACGCCGGTGCGCGCGGCATTCACACCACATCCCAGCCGTTGCATGAAGAAGTGCTCTCGCGCGGGCTGATCCCGCCCGAGAAGGTCCACCTCATCCGCCCGGGGGTCTATCCGGTCAAACGCCCCACGTGTTTCGCCGAGCCCAACCAGGAACCCGCCGTCGTCGTGGGCGGACGGCTCGATCGGCTGGACTGCTACCATGCGGCAATCGAATGCTTTGCCCGCCTGCGCGACAGCGGCCACGCCTGCGCGTATTTCATCGTCGGGCGAGGACCCGCCGAGACAGCCCTTCGCACGCGGGTCGAGGAGTTGGACCTCCAGGCGGAGGTCACCTTCTGCGACCCCCTCTCAGCCACGCAGATGACGGGCATTCTCAAGAGCGCCGACCTCTACATCTCGCCGGCTCCGACGGACATGGTGGACATTCAGGCGTTGGTTGCCGCCGCGGTGGGCGTGCCGGTGATCGCAGCCGACGAGCACGTCAGCGACTTCCTGATCGACGGAACCACCGCCCGGCTGATTCCGCCCGCCGACGCCGGCGCGATGTTCGAGGTCCTTCAGGACATGCTCAACGACCATGCCGCCGCCCGACGATTGTGTACCGACGCGCTGGCCTACATCCGCCGGCACCACTCGCCCGCGAACATGGTCACCGCGACGGCGTGTCTCTACCGGGGGCTCACCGGCGGGCTCGAATGCGCCCCCCGCGAGGTGGAATGACGGTTCGCCGGAGGGGCGGGGCTATTGCGGCTCGGTCGCCTCAGCCTGCAGCGTGGCGTCTTTGTGGACCTGGCGATGCGCCAGCACCAGCCAGACTCCGCCGATGATGATGACCACCCCACCGAGGATGCCCTGGAGGTTGGGCATTTCGCCGAGCAACAACAGCGCCAGGGGCAGCACGAACACCGGCTGGGAGAAGTCCACGATGCTCGTGTACGCGATGGGCCAATGGCGGTATGCGTGGAAATTCAGCGTTCGACTGAGGTAGGACACCAGAAAGGCCGCCCCCAGCGTTGCCGACCAGTGCGACGGATCGGCCGCCGAGTAGTCCAGCCGACCGGTGGACCACGCCCACGTCGCCACCAGCGGGACCGCGAAGATCATCCGCCAGGCGGTCAGGGCGCCGACCGGAATGTCGTGGACGATGCGTTTGGCGAGGATGAACTGCGAGGCCCCCATCACGCACCCCCCGAGCGTGAGCCCGACGCCGAGAATCTCCCCGCTGGGTCGACCGGCCACCGCCCCGACGCCCCCGGCGATGATCAGCCCCACCGGCAGCAGTTCCCACCGGGAGATGCGCTCCCCGTAGAAAACCACCCCGCCCAGTACGCAGAGCACCGGCAGCATGCGTCCGAGGGTGGACGCGAAGGTCGGATCGATCCGTTCCAGACCGGCCCAGAAGCCCACCGCCCCCACGCCGTTGAGCAGGCCGATCGCCAGGACCGACCCCCACAGATCGCGGCGCAGCAGGATGTGACGGATCTGACCGGTCACCAGCAGCATGAACACCGAGAACACGCTGCCGGCCACCGCGAAGACCAGTGCCCAGCCCGGCGCGCCGCCCATCCCGGGCATGGCGTACTTGCCCAGCGGATACATCGTGGCGATGCACAACGTCGCCCCGATCGAATAGGCCAAGCCCTTACGGTAGTTCGTCTGCGGCGCAGTACCCGGCGGGCCGACCTCGACCGGCTCAGCCGGTGACATCGACGCCGAAGGCCTGCAGCATCTTCCCGAGCTTGTCTCGATTCGCGTCATCCAACGATACCATCGGAAGACGCAACTGGTCAGCGCACTTTCCTGCCATGGAAAGTGCCGCCTTGATCGGGATCGGATTCGTCGCAAGTGTCAGCATACCCTTGAGCAACGGGAAGAGCTTGAGGTGCTGCCGGCGCGCCTCGTCGGCCCGGCCGGCGAGCATCGCATCGGTGAGTTTGCGGATCTCGCCCGGAAGCAGGTTGCCCACCACCGAGACCACGCCCTTGCCGCCCACCGCGCCCATCGGAAGCGTCAGCGAATCGTCCCCCGAGAGAATGGTGATATCACACTCGGCCGCCAGTTCACTGACGGTGTCGAGCTTGCCGGTGGCCTCCTTGATGGCGACCACCATCTCGATCTCCTCGTACATCCGGAGGATCGTCTCGGGCGCCAACTCGATGCCCGTTCGGCCGGGAATGTTGTACAGCACGATGGGCAACCCGACCTCGCCGAGACGCTGAATGTGGCGAAACATGCCCTCCTGCGTGGGCTTGTTGTAATACGGGTTCACGATCAGTCCGGCGTCGGCACCGGCCTTTTTGGCGTGCTCGGTGAGTTCCATCGCCTCGGCGGTGCTGTTGGAGCCCGCTCCGGCGATCACCGGAACCCGGCCGTTGACGCGGTCCACCGTGAACTCGACCACCTTCTTGTGCTCGTCGGTCGACAGCGTCGGGCTCTCGCCGGTGGTCCCACACGGGACCAGCCCCTGGATTCCGCCGGCCAGTTGCTCATCGATCAGCCGACCAAAGGCGTCCCAGTCCACCTGATCGCCTTGGAACGGCGTGACGATGGCGGTCATGGCTCCCTGAAGTGTCAGTCCGTCAGACATATCGTTACCTCATCCGTGGTTCGGGGTCGTGTTACTCTCCTTGCGAGCGACCCCATTATAGACATGAGCGGGCAAAACGCCAGTCACCATCGCCCGCTCGGCCTGTTGCGGGGAGCGTCACTCACTCAACGGCCGTCTCGATGAGTGTCTTCATCTCGCCGACCGCGTTCGACATACCGACCAGAACCGCGCGGGCGATGATGCTGTGGCCGATGTTGAACTCGGAAAACCCCTCGATCGCCGCGATGGGCTTGATATTATTGTACGTCAACCCGTGCCCGCCGTGGACGACGAGCCCCTCGTCCAGCCCTTTATCCACGCCGATAGCGATCATCGCGACCGGCCCGAACGACGCGGCTTCCCCGGCAAGCCCGCCCTCCAGAAACGCGTTGGCGTAGCCTCCGGTATGCAGTTCGATCGCGTCACAACCGGCGAGTCGGGCGGCCTCGATCTGCTCCGGTTTGGCGTCGACGAACGCGCTGACGATGATCCCGGCGTCGTGCAGAGCGGAGGTAACCTCCCTGAGGCGCTCGCTTTCACCGGCAGCGTCCAGCCCGCCCTCGGTGGTGACTTCCTGGCGATTCTCCGGGACCAGCGTGCACTGGTCGCACTTCAGTTGCAGGGCGATCTCCACGATCTCGGGATCCATGGACATTTCCATGTTCAGCTTGCAGCGCACCGTCTGCCGCAACAGCCTCGCGTCGCGGTCGTTGATGTGCCGGCGATCCTTGCGGAGATGGAACGTGATGCAGTCGGCCCCGGCAAGCTCAGCCTGGCAGGCCGCCCAGACGGGGTCCGGCTCGACCGTCCGCCGGGCCTGGCGAATGGTGGCCACGTGATCGATATTCACACCCAAACCAGCCATGGAAGTTTTCTCCTTTCGCAAAGCGTGTATTGTAATCACCGACGCGTCCCCGGCCAGTCTGAAATCCGCGCCCGCAGACGGAACGTGCGCGACAGAAATTGGTGCCAGGGCGGTCGGTGGTTCGTTTCGCCCTGCTTGTTCCCCCGTTCAGTTATCTCGCCCGCAACAAGTTGCGGGCCCTACGGCTCGGGACCGATGCTCGATTCACAGAGGGACCCCCCACCCCAACGGGGCCCGACCACCCGCCGACGAGGATGTCGTCTTCCGTTCGTCAGGGTTTCTCTCTATGAACAGGGCTCCCCGATCAACCCGCCAACGTGCCGCCTACTTTTTCTCCTTCATCCACTTGGCGACCGCCTGTTTGGCCTTGTCGCTGGGCCCGTCCCAGGGCTTGGCGGTGTTGTGCAGCGCGAGCTTTCCGTCCTGCACGGAGACCACCTGCTTGCCCACCACGAGCTTGCCATCCTTCGCCTGCGGAGTCGGGGGGTTCTTGCAGGCCGGGTCGCCGTTGTCAATGAAATGCACCGAATAAGTCACGTCGTCGGCTTTGACCTGTCGGCCGCGGGGCGCACCGGGGCCGACCATTACGAGCATCGCCGGGTGCCCCGAATTGCCCGAGAAATCCACCGCCAGCATCGTCCCGTCGGACGTCGTCGCGGTCGCGCAGCCGTCACGCATCACCGCGAAATGCTTGACCTTCCCGCTCATCTTGCCCCAACTGTAGCGTTTCATTTTTGCGGTAATCCACAGCGGGCCGATCACGTTCTGCTTGGTATGACCGCGGGGTCGCGACGCCAGGCAGGTCATGACGATGTCGTTCTCGTCCTTCCAGCGGTTGCGGAACATCATGTAGCTGTACTGGTGGTCCACGCTGGCGCGGGGCATGCACTCGGCGGGGTTCACCGGCGTGAGCCCGACGGGCCAGTTAATGAAGGCCAATGTGCTCTGGTGCGGGTACGGGCCCGGGGTGTCGTAGGGGTGGCCCTTCTTCCTGTCGTGGTCCTTGAAGAACTCGTTGTAGAACCACAGGTACCCCGCCTTCTGGGCCGGGGTCGCCGCCCCGAACCCGATGCCGAAGTACGCTCCGCCGGAGATGCTGTCGCGGTCCCACACGTTGTGCGGGTATCCGTCGCGCGAATGGAAGTGCGGCTTGCCGTTCTTCACGACCGTCCCGAGAATCCATCGCAGGTGCGTCCACTGCGCGTTAGGTCGCGGCGTGATAAAGTCCTTGCCGGCCACGTTCTTCCACGCCTCCAGCGCCTGCAGGAAGATGATGTGGCTGGACATGCTGCCGGTCCCGTCGCCCTCGGCGAAATAACCGCCATCGCCAAAACCCTGGGACAGATTGCGGATCATCGACTTCTCGCTGGTCTCCAGGAGCTTGTCGGCCTTGTCGGCGGGAATGCCGCCCTCGTCGCCCAGCACCGCCAGAAGGGCCATCGCCCCGCCACCGACCTGCATGCCCCAGTGGTTGCTTCGCGGGTGGTGTCGGCTGCCGCGTACCAACTCCGCCAACGACATGTTGCGACCCTCGTTGTAGTTGGCAATCTCCTTGGCAATCTTGACGCGGTAGTCCTTGTCCCATCCGTCGTAGCAGAGATCGTAGCCGACGGCGTACCATCCCAGCGACGGACCGGCCCGCAACGCGCCGCTTGGATTCCTGAACGAGTATCGTTTGTCCATCCCGCGCCACCCAGCCAGCGCGGCGTCCATCGCCTTCTTGCCAAGCTCGGCGTAGCGTTTGTCCTGGGTAATCTGATACAGCAACCCATACCCGACGACGTGCGAGATCGTAAACGTGCCCTTGGCTGTGGGGTTGGCGGGATTGGGCATATTGGGCCCGTCGCCATGCCCCATCTTACCGGGCATGGTCCGCCCGTCTCGCCCGTTGAGCCGCTCGCCCAGTTCCTTCAGGATGGCCTTGCCCTCGGGAGTCTTCGCCTTCGCGCGAAGGGCAGGCAAGTCGCTCTTGCGGAACAGCAGACGCGGGTGCTCCCCGGGCTTGGGCGGGGTGTGCCCCTCGATCTTCGAAGGCCAGGGCTCTTTCGCGACGACCAGCGTCACCAGCAGCAAGAGCATCGTGGATGTGATCAGCGTGTGCATACGGGCCATGATCGTTTTCCTTTCAGCAGGAAGAATGCGTTCATTCCGTATAACACCCCAGCGGCCGAAAGAATCTGCCGCGATTCTGATTTTCCCAGCGTGCAGGACTGGCGAACCACCGGGATCAGGCCCGGCGATTCACAACATGAAGATGCCCTTTGTTCGGGTGAGGGTGTGGTATCCGGGGAGCCGAGGTGGCTTGCCGGCGGAACGCCTGACGGTTGGGGGCGCTTTTCGTAGCATGGGCTTCCAGCTCATGTATACACAGCCTGGAAGGCCGTGCTACAACCGTAGGGCCCGCAACTTGTTGCGGGCGGAATCGTCTTCGGCTGGCCAAGCGAACAGGCGGGCGCAGGTGCCCAGCCTACAATTACAGGCAATTCAATTTCACGATGTTACGATCGATCCCGCCGTAGGACCCACACAACTTGTTGCGGGCGGAACGGTCCGCGTTGATATCCACGCCGACGGCGTTGACGCCCAGGCTCGCCAGCAGCTCCATCCATCGGCCGACCCCGCATCCGACATCAAGTATCCGCGCTGTGGGGGGCAACTGCAGACTTCGGAGGAACGCCCGAATCATCGCGCCCTCGTCGTGCCGCCCCTGCCACGAAGACGCCCCAGCGCCGATCTCCCTGCAGGCCGATCCCGGCGCCCCGTGTTCTTTGATGTTGTCGACTCGCCGCTGCGGTTCATGAGGAATACCCAAGTCAAGTGAGGCCACATTCTCGCCCCGCAACGGCCGCCCGGCAAGGCGGAATTGCCGGACCCGGCAAGCCTCCCCGCTCTCCATAGAAAAACGCCTGCCGGTGGAGCAGGCGTTTGTCACGACGCTGCGCGTCGTTCGAAACAGGATTCGTTGGATACATCTGCCGGCTGCTTACACGACGCTGATTTCGCGCTGCCGCTGTTCGAGCTGGCCTTTGAGTCGGTCGAGGATGGCTGAGTGCATCTGGGAGACGCGGGACTCGGACAGGTCGAGCGTTTCGCCGATCTCTTTCATCGTCATCTGCTCGAAGTAGTACAGGATCACGATCAGCCGCTCGGCCCGGCTGAGCCCTCGGGTGATCAGATCTTTGACGTCTTTGCGCTGGACGCAGCGGAGCGGATCATCGCTCTTGCGGTCCTGCAGCACGTCGATTTCGCAGATATCGCGGCTGGAGTCGGTCTCGAACCACTTGCGAGACAGTGAAACCATGCCGGTGGCCTTGGCGTCGCGGTGCACCTTGCGGAACTCCTTCATCGACAGCCTCATCTCCTTGGCGAGTTCCCTGGCGTTGGGCTTTCGCCCGAGGGAGGCCTCGAGCGACTGGGTGGCCTCGTTGAGCTTGTGGGCCCGGGCACGCACCAGCCGGGGAACCCAGTCCATCGAACGGAGCTCATCGAGGATGGCCCCTCGGATTCGCGGCGAGCAGTAGGTCTCGAACTTCACACCCCGCTGGGGATCAAAGGCCTTCACGGCGTCCATCAGCCCGAAGATGCCCGCCGAGATCAGGTCGTCCAGTTCGACCTCACCGGGAAGCTTCGCGTGAAGCCGCTCGGCTGCGAATTTCACGATCGGCAGGTAATTCTCGAGGATGCAGTTCCTCGCGTCCTCGTCGCCGTCCTCGTGCAGCCGCTTCCACCAGCCGTCGACGACTTCCTGGGGGGCCTTTGTGCGCTTCGTCCGAATGCTCATGCTCGCACTCCTTTACGTGGGGCTCTTCCGCGCGAGAGCCAATGTGCCAGATTGTGCCCAAGACCACTGCTGAAGCGGATTCAGCGGGCCTGCTGGGTAGAAACGACGTCCGGGACAGCCCGGACGGAGAGAAGGGACCTGGGTCGGGCACCTTGCTCGGCATTGTTATTAACTCGCCTTTTCGCCATTTCTTTACCCATTTTCTGCCGTTTTTCTTTCCGGAGTCGCTTTGGTGGGCACGTCGGCCGATCCGTCGGCCAACTCACCGCGGTAACTTCCCGGGCGGCAGGTACTTCGTCCAATCATGAAAACCAGCTGGCCACGCGCCGGAAGAACCCTTCTTTCCGCGCGACCAACGCCCCGCCGGAGCAGAGCTTCGTCGCCAGCGCCGCCAGCGATTTGCTCGCCGGGCAACGCGGATACGCCAACACGACCGGCTCGCGACGCCGGACCGCATCCCGCAGCCTGGCGTCTTCGAGAATGTATCCCGCGTCGAAAATCGTGGTGTTGAGAAACTGCCTGGCGACCCCGGCGATTCGCTGATGCGTCATGCGCGCCTCATGTCGGCCGCTGGCCATGTTCACCAGCATACTGAGGTGTCCCTCGTACCCGGCGTGATGCAGAACCTTCGTCAACGCGTAGGCGTCGGTCATCGCGGTGGGCTCCGGGGTGGTCACGACCATCACGTTATCCGCCTCGGCTGCGAACTTTATGACGTGGTTGTTCAGCCCCGCCCCCGTGTCGACCAGGATAATATCGTTGTCCTCTTCCAGCCGGGTCATTTCCCGCTCGAGTCGGCCTCGCTGCAGGTCGCCCATCTCCGCCGCCCGCGCCAGCCCGCTTGCTCCGGGGACCAGCTGAACGCCGTTGGGCAGGTCGATGATGATCTCGTCGATCGTCTTTCTGCCGTGGATGACGTGCGAGAGATTCCCACGCACCGTCAAATCCAGCAGGACATCGAGATTGGCCATCCCCAAATCGGCGTCCACCAGCGCGACGCGGTTTCCCGCCGCAGCCAGCAGAATCGCCAGGTTCAGTGCGACATTGCTCTTACCGACCCCGCCCTTCCCCGATGTGATGGCGATGGTGCGGCATTGGGTGGCCTCTTTCATGAGGTCCCTGAGATGGCTGGACCGCTCGTCTGACAACACGTCGACACCTCCGCTTTGGGCACGGAGCCCTGCCATGCCGGGACGGAATCGACGCGTAGAAGGGAATCTCGCCAGCCTCGCAGCCAGGCTGCGGGCACTGGGACGGACGCGCCGTCGGGGCGCGATTTGGCCGACTTCGCCCTCGGCTGTAAGTTCAGGATTGTACAGGGCGAGAGGCGTTTCGTCCAGTGCAATGGGGTATCTCTCAGCCATCGGCGCGCTGAACCCGCTCCCGGGCAGGCGGTCTTCCCGACCGGCCGGGACGTCGGAGAACTGCGGCGCATCGTGTCCGAGCGTTGCGGTCATTGCGTGGCCCTCCTTGGCCACTGGGTGCATCCACTCATCCAACTCAGCGAGAGACATCCTTGCCTCACGCCGGAAACTCGAAATGGCCGGGCCCCGGGCCCGGGTCAACCCGCCGCCGAGGTGCCTGCTTCCTCGGCAGCGAAATGCTCGCGAATTCGTGCGAGCGTATACCCACGGGCCTTCATCTCGGCGATCGCGTCGAGCCGATCAAACACATCCGGTGCGAACAGGCGATGCCCGCCCGGCGTCCAGTGCGACTCGCGAAGAAGGCCCATGGTCGTGTAGTTGTGAATCGTCTGCCGGCTCAGCCCCGAGTAGCTCACGACCTCGCCGATGCGATACATCTTCGGCGGGTGAGGCCGACGTCGCCGCCGGGCCGCCCAGTCCGACCCTTGCCCGCTACCGGACGCTTCCTGCAACTCCGTCGGCCGCTCGCTCTGCGGGCCGACGCCCTCGCCGGACCCCGCCCCTTCACCGTGTTCGCGGTAGCTGGCGTGCCCGTCGGGCCTGGTTGTCTCGTCGCGTCCTGTCATGCGTTCCCGCTGCTTCCAAGAAACAAGATCAAAGGCTTTTTACGTTTTGCACAATATACAATGCCACCACCTTTCACGCCTGTCAAAAACAAAAGCTGGAAAACTTGAGAAAAAATCGACCTCCACCCAAACAGCCTCTCGACCCCAGGCGCACTTTCCCCCTGTCCGGATGAGCACCGGATCATATCCGCGAACCGCCCTCCTCCGGATCCATCGCCTCTTCCCCTCGGCCGGGGCATCACCTGTGCGCCAAGAGATGGATTCTTCTATTTCCGTCTGAATTTCCGGATCATCGAATGGACCCCGATACACTTCTGGCGAGGCGAAAGGGAACTGGCCCATTCGTCCCGCAAACGCAATGGAAAGGAAAGGAGCTTACCATGTTGTATTGGGCACTCGTGTTCTTCATTGTGGCGATCGTGGCGGCAGTGTTCGGCTTTGGCGGAATCGCCGGCGCGGCTTCGAGCATCGCACAGGTGTTGTTCTGGATCTTTCTGATCGTCTTCCTGGCCTCGATTGTTCTGGGGCTGGCGCGACGAGGGCAGCACAATGCGGCACCCTAGGAAGGAGATCCCATGAAACGTTGGCTTATCGCAATCGCGCTGTCCCTGTTTGCCGTCGTGACGGCCTGCCAGAGCGGATGTGTGCAGATAGACACAGCCGAAGATGGCGAAGAATCGTCCGTGATCGACATCGACGAATAGGACAGCGATTACGAAGAACCCGGTTGCCTGCGCTGCTGCCCTGAAGACACGGATCGGCAGCGCAGTCGCAACCGGCCAAAAGAGGAGAACACAATGAAACAATCAGCAATCGCCGTTTTCGCACTGTCGCTTCTGGTTTCGATCGGAATTGTCGGCTGTCAGCAGGCACACGTTTCAGGTCCAGGAAGCCGCGAGCTGTCCATGACGTTTCCGGCGTATGTGACGATTCAGCGCGGTTCGGACCGTATGGTCGACGTCACGATTACGCGTGTGGCCACCCGCGAGCCGGTCACCATCTCGATCTCGCAACTGCCCAGCGGTGTCACCGCCAAACAGTCCAGCCAGACCGTCGAGACCGACGAAGTGACGTTCATCCTGCAAGCCGATCGCGACGCTGCGCTGGTCTCGAATCAGCAGGTTGCCCTCACCATCCAAGGCGAACGAAACAGTCAGTCGGCCACAGACCACTTCCACCTGGCGGTAACCGAATGATGGAATGGCATCACATCATAAGGATGAAGCCTACCCGGAAGGAGACCCCCATGAAGAAGCTGGCATGCATGACATTGGCATTGAGCGCAGCATTGATCGCCGTCGGCTGCGACGACGGGGAAACCACCGTCGAGGGCGAGAATAAGACGGCGCTGACCTTCTACGACCCCGCGGACGTGACCATCACTCGCGGAGAGACGGCCGAGTTGACGCTCAAGATCAAACGAACAAAGCTCGACGACGAAATCGCGGTCGACTTCACGGAGCTCCCGCCCGGCGTCAGTGTCGTCAACGAAGACAAGAACATCGTCGGTAATGAAGGCGTTTACCGGCTCCAGGCAAGCATGGATGCCGACCTCGTGTCGAATCACCAGGCAGCCGTAAGCATCAAGGCAGCCGAGAAAGGCGTGGGTGTCACCAAGAAGTTTCGGATCACGGTCGAGGCGTCGGAGTAGACACTCCGCCACGCCCTGCATGTGTTTTATCAGAAAGGATGTACTATGAGTACGCTTTGGAAAAGACTTCGTGTAGGACTGCTCGCGCTTCTGTTGGCAGCGGGCAGCGTCTCGACCCTCTCGTTTGTGACCGGCTGTGAGGACGATGGACCAGCCGAGGAAGCGGGTGAGAATATCGACGACACCGCCGAAGAGACCGGTGATGAACTCGAAGAAGAAACGGACTGATTCCGATCTGACGCCCGGCATCCGTGGCGGTCTTCCAGTGGAAGGCCGTCACGGGCTTCCCGGGCCCCCCTCTGCCCGCCACAGGCAGGCATGATAACCTGTTCATCAGAAAATTCTTACGCCAACTGGGCGTTACTGGACTCGAACCAGTGACTTCTTCCTTGTAAGGGAAGCGCTCTAGCCAACTGAGCTAAACGCCCGATTCGCCGCGTCGGCCGGCGTATTTCATCCGCGAAGCGGTGCACAAAGCGGTGCATCTCGCCCGACGAGGCAGCATTGTAGCACACCGCCCGCGTCAGGCAAGCCCCCTACCGCCGGTTACACATACCGTGCACCCTCTGCCCCACATCAAGAGAGCCTTTGTTCGAAGATTTCCTCTGCTCAGGTGCCACCGGCGTGTCCCCACGCCGGTGCGTTGCCATGCCACGAGAAACCCTCCGAGTTGCACGGGTTCCAACCCATGCATACCGTGCTACGGGGCATCCTTCGGGTTCACAAGCAAACCTACGGAAACAGCATCCCCTGCCCGTCGAGGGCTCCACCGCCGGAGTTTTGTTCGCCCTGTCCGCGGCCGACGTGGCTGAGACGTTTAACGAACTCCGCTTCGTCGATGATCTCGACGCCCTTGTCGCGGGCCTTGTCCACCTTGCTGCCCGGGTCCTCGCCGGCCACCACGAACGCGGTAGACCCCGATACGCTGGAGGCCGCCTTTCCGCCGGCCTGCTCGATCGCCTCTTTTGCTTCGGATCGACTGAATGTCTCCAGCTTGCCGGTGACCACGATTGACAGCCCCTCCAACGGTCGATTTCCCGCCTCGACTGGCTGACGGTGAGACGTCATGTCCACGCCGACCTCCCGCAACTGATCGATGGTCTCCTTACCGGCGTCGCTGTCGAGGAAATCCCGCACGCCGGCGGAGATGATCGGACCAATTTCCGGCAGCGATTCGAGTTGCTCGCGCGAGGCGGCCATCAGGGCGTCGATGTCCTCGAAGTGTTCGGCGAAAATACCGGCCGCGTGCGAGCCGACATTCGGGATGCCCAGCGAAACCAGCACCCGCGTGAGACCCCGGTCTTTGCCGGCCTCGATCCCCTTGAGCAATTTGTCGGCCGACTTGTCCTGGATGCGAGTGACGACGGTTTCGCCGTCCTCCCGCTTTTGTTCGCTCAGTTTCAGGCCGACCAGGTCCTCCTTCCTGAGCCGATAGAGGTCCGCGAAGTGCGAGACGAGGCCGGCGTCAATCAGGGCGTTGACGACGGCCGGCCCGAGGCCGTCAATGTCCATCTGTCCGCGTCCGGCGAAGTACTCAAGCGATTCGCGGAACTGGGCCGGGCACTGGGGGTTCTCGCAGCGCAGCTCGACCATATGATCGACCTGCTCGATCGGCCCACCGCACTTGCCGCACTCGGCCGGGAGCTTTTTCGCCTGCTTGCGTTGGAGCCCGACCGGGCAGTCGGGGTTGACGCACCGATAGGCCACGTAGCCGGGTTTGCGCTTCTCCCAGTGGGTGGGCTCGTCGCATTCCGGGCACGTCTCCGGCGGGGTGACGGGCTCTGCGTCCTCGGGGCGGGCCGAGGCGTCAACGTCCACCACCTGCGGGATGATCTCGCCGGCCTTCTCGACGTAGATGGTGTCGCCGATGTGCAGATCGAGCTGTTCGACCTTGTCGAAGTTGTGCAGGCTGGCGTTGGAGACGCGCGTGCCGGCCAGCGGGATGGTCTCAAAGTGTGCCACCGGTGTGATCGCCCCGGTCCGCCCCACCTGGAACGTCACGCTTTCCAGCGTCGCCTGCCCTCGCTCGGCGGCGTACTTATAGGCGATGCACCACCGGGGGTATCTGCTGGTCGCTCCGAGTTGCCGGCGATCCTCGAACGAGTCCACCTTCACAACGGCTCCGTCGGTTTCGTAGTCGGCCCGGTCCCGCCGGCGAGCCCACTGCTCGATGGCGTCCCAGGCTTCGTCCATGCCCTCGCAGACGCGGGCATGTTCGCTGACCGGAACGCCCCACTCCGCCACCCGGGCGAACGCTTCGGAGGCGGTGTCCGCCGGCAGCTGGGAGGTCTCGCCGAATCCGTGGGCGATAAACGCCAGCCCGCGCCGGGCGACCACCGACGGGTCGAGCATTTTCAGCGTGCCGGCCGACCCGTTCCGCGGATTGGCGAAGGGCTCGTATTCCTTGCCCTTTTCCTCGGCCTCCCGACGGCGGCGCTCGTTGAACGCCTCGAACGCCCCCCTCGGCCAATAGACCTCGCCGCGGACCTCCAGCACGTCGGGCCAGTCGCTTCCCAGCAGTTTCAGCGGAACCGACTGAATGGTCCGCACGTTCTGCGTGACATCGTCGCCGTGTCGTCCGTCGCCACGGGTGGCTGCCAGGGTCAATCGCCCCTGCTCGTACCGCAGCGAGCAGGCGACCCCGTCGATCTTCGGGTCCACCAGGTAACGGACTGTCTTTTCACCGAGGCCCTTCCGCACCCGCTCATCGAACTTATCGAGCTCGTCGCGGGCGTAGGTATTGTCGATCGAAAGCATCGGCTGGGCGTGTTCGACGGTTTCGAAGCCTTCGAGGGGCTCACCGCCGACGCGCTGCGTGGGGGAATCCGGCGTGACCAGCTCGGGGTGGTCGTCTTCGAGCTGCTGGAGCTCGTGCATCAGCGCGTCGTACTGCTGGTCGGAAATCTCCGGATTCGCCTCGACGTAGTACTTCCGGTCGTGATGGCGGATCTCGCGGCGGAGCTGGTCGATGCGCTCGCGGGGGTCCATCGTCACCGTCAGGCCTCGTAGGTCCAGCGGTCGGTATCCAGGGCATAATCGAGGATCTCGTCGCCTTCGAACAGCACGGCGATTTCATGCTCCGCCGATTGGGGAGAGTCCGAGGTGTGCACGAGATTGTGGCGTTGCGAAAGTCCCCAGTCTCCGCGAATCGTACCGGCCGACGCCTCGGGAGAGTTCGTCCGGCCGACCATTTTCCGGGCGGCTTCGACGGCGCCCCGCCCCTCCAGCACGACGGCCACGATGGGCGAAGAGGTGATGAACTCGATCAGCGGATCGAAGAAGTACTTGCCCACGTGGACGGAATAGAGCTTCTTCGCGCGGGCATCGTCCAGCAGGACCATCTTCAGTGCGGCGATCTTGAGTCCGCGTTGCTCGAAGCGGGAAAGGATCGCGCCGACCCGGCCGCGCTGCACGGCGTCGGGCTTGCAGACCAGCAATGTACGTTCCATGGGTGTCTCCTTGCAGGAACTGTAGACGCCCATTGCGGGCGGGTCAAGTTCCTCCACGGCGCGGC
>JBKHCL010000058.1:0-20545 GCA_046541875.1 Phycisphaerae bacterium
TGTTTTCCCGCACGCTGCGCGAAGCTTGCCCTTCTCGCCCACGTCCCTACAATGGAGGCAATCCGAAAGGGAGACACTCCATGAACAGTGAAACGGCGAAACTGCAGCTGAAGAACGTCTTGTGCTTCGCGCTGGCCGACGGCGAGGTGAGCGACGAGGAAAAGCAGTTCATCACGCGTCTGCGCGATCGGCTGGGCTTCTCGGCAGAGGCGTTCCGGGAGACCATCGAGGAGGTCCGCAAGGACCCCACGAAATATTCCGTGCCCACCAATCCTCAATCCACCCGCGAGATGCTCCAGGCGCTGGCGGAGTGTGCCGCCGCCGATGGACACATCTCGGACGTCGAACGCTCCCTCATGGTCACCATCGGTCAGCGAGTGGACATGTCCGAGCCGATCGTGGATGAGATCATCGGGCAGGTGTTTGTCGAGAAGAGCGGCCGCGAGGCAGAAATCCAGAAGGACATCGACGAGCTCTACGAACATTTCGGCCACTGGGACGCCGAAACGCGCCGGGCGAAGCTCGCGGAAATCGGCGACGAAGGACAGGCCGCCACCGTCCCGCTGCTGCGACTGCTGGAAAGTTATCGCGTGCCCGAAGGCTGCGAGAACGGGCTGGAGTTCAAACGGTTGGCCGTCGAGCAGTTGGGGCGGATCGGCGATTCCCGCGCGGTCTACTACCTCTCCCAGCAGGTGAGCTTCGGCGACACCGACGACGAGGTGAACGACTTCGAGCTTCGCGCCGCCTGCGCCGAAGCCATCAGCAAGATCACCGGAGAAGATTTTCCCCACGATCAGGAAGGCATCGAGGCCGCCCGGAGTTGGTGGCTCAATCGCGGCTCGCAGCAATACACCAACCTGGCGATCTGACGGGCCAACGCCCCGGTCAACCGACGGCGGCGAACCACATCTCGACAACGCCCACCAGGTAGGCCGCCTGCAGGCGCTGCACCCACGCGGGGAAATGCACGTGGTCGCGGAAGATCTCGGACGGGCCGCCCAGCGAGGCCGTCAGCGAGTGCAGATCCGCAACGGCCACCCCAGCCGACGACATGATCTCATCGGCGGCGCGGTTGTAGGCGTCCACGTCCGCGGCGAAACGGTGAAAACTCTTCTCGGCGGCGCTGTGCGTCCGGTCGTCCACCGGCGTGGTGCGCACCCACACCACCGGGACACCGCCGCCCGCCAGCAGATCGAGAATCGCCCGCAGATTCGAGCGGTATCGTTCGAGGGGAACCTGCTTTTCACCCGTGGCCGGATCGGTCTTTAAATCGTGCAGGCCGCAGTTGAGCAGCAGCAGTTCGGGCTGCCACATCCCGTCCGACTGCAGCGCCCGCACATACGCCAGGACCCTCTCGGAATCGCCGCCATTGGCCCCGGCGGGGATGTCCAGGTCCTTCAGTGCCTGCTCCTGGCCGCTCTTTCTGCCGTAGTCGAACCGCCCGGCCAACATGCGTTCGAGGTGCGGGCCGTACTGGAGGGAGATGCTGTCGCCGATGACGAAGACGCCGGGTTTCTCGCTGTCCATGTGGGGTTCCTGTCGGAGGCATGGCTTCATCTCGACTGAGGATACCCGCAGACGTCGGCGTTGTCACTCCTTCGGGCGGACCCTGAACTGCTGCTGGAAGGCGAATACATCGCCCGAGTAGAGCTTCAGCAGGTACTCGCCCGGGCCGGCGTCTTTGAGCAGCTTGTCCACCTCGAAGGTCACACTGCGTTTCTCGGCTGACCGGTTCCAGACGATCTGCTCTGAGGCGATTTCCGCGGCGCCTTCCTTCGGGATGATCGCCAGACGGAAGGTGTTGCGGTCGGCTTCGTCCGGCAGCGAGAGCACGGCGTACAGCGTCTGGCCGGGGTGGAACTCGTCGGTATAGTCATACTCGCCGGCCGAGAAGTCCCGGGCGGTTCGCAGCGTCTTGTCGGGTTTGAGCTTCAGCGTGATCCGGTGGGGCGCGATGCGATCGACCAGCATGTCGGCCGCCTGGTCGGCAGCGTGTCCGAGCATTTCCTCCGCCGGCACGTCACCCTCCACGTCGCGAGAGTCCAGCCTCACGCGGACCGGCTGGGCGGTCGTGTAGAGCACCTTCCCGTCGGAGCTGCGCGTCAGCGAGATCTTCACGGAGACGGCGGCCTCTCGCTCCATCCGATAGGTCACCGGCCAACTTCGATAGCCGTAGAGCCCGCCGTTCCAGTGGCGGTACGGATGCGCCCGGCCGTACCCCACACCCGTTCCGACCGAGACCGTGGAATCCGGGACCGAGTACTGCCCCGCCTGGTACGCGAGCACCACACCGGTGACTACCGCGTCGACCTCGCCGGCCTTGTTGATCTCCGAGATCCACTCATCGAGCGGGAGATCGGGCTCACTTGCGGCGTTGGCGTCGACCGGCATGCGGTCCACCTGACCGGGGCCCAGCACGCGATACGTGCCATTGGCCTCCAGCGCTCGGGTGAAGGCCTCGGCCATCAGCAGCCCGGCCCGGGCGTTTCCCGAGCGATTGCGGAAGCGTACCACTCCGAGCGTTTTGATCGAGTCCGAATAGAAGGTCGGGTAGTGGGTTATGGGGACGTCCTTGGCGCAGCCGACGGATAGAAGGCCACCGGCTGCGAGGGCCGCAAGCAACAGACAGCGTCGAATCGGGTTGGTGATATATGACATGGTCGTTCTCCTTCCGTACAATTCTAGCAGGTCCCCAAGGCGGTGCCAGCCCGACCAACCGACCGGACCGGCGGAGCACCCCACCTTTTCTACGAAACGGAGCAACCGATGAGCCGGAGAACTTTCGCCGACGACCGATACGAAACGATGAACTACCGTCGCAGCGGGCGGAGCGGACTCCTCCTGCCGGCCGTCTCGCTGGGATTCTGGCAGGCGCTGGGAGAGGCCGGCGCCGAGGACACCTGCCGAGAGGTCTGCTATACCGCCCTGGACCACGGCCTGACACACTTCGACCTGGCCAACAACTACGGCAAGCCCGGCGGGCACAGCGAGCAGGTCGTCGGGCGAATCCTAAAGGACATGCCCCGCGACGAGTTGATCGTCTCCACCAAGGCCGGCTATCGCATGTGGCCCGGGCCGTACGGCGACCATGGCAGCAAGAAGTACCTCGCAGCCAGCCTGGATCAGTCGCTCGGGCGACTGGGGTTGGACTACGTGGACATCTTCTACCACCATCGCCCCGATCCCGAGACGCCCCTGGAGGAGACGCTCGGCGCTCTGGACCTGATCGTGCGGCAGGGAAAGGCGCTGTACGCGGGCGTGAGCAACTACACCGGCCAACAGTTCCGCGACGCCTGCGACGTCATCGCCCGCCACGACTGGGCGCCCATCACGATCCATCAACCCTGCTACAACATGATCAACCGCAAACCGGCGGCGGACCTCTTCCCGCACACCGCCGCGGCAGGGACCGGGGTAATCACCTTCAGTCCGCTGGCGCAGGGGCGCCTGACCGACCGCTATCTCGACGGGCTGCCGGAAGACTCGCGATGGGGCAAGCGAGGCCGGCGGGGCAAGCAATGGTACGCCGAGCAGGAGCGGCTGGGCATCTGGGAGATGGCTCGTCGGCTTCGCGAAGTCGCACAGCGGCGAGGCCAAACCCTCGCGCAGCTGGCGATCACGTGGCAGTTGACCGACCCGCGCGTTACCAGCGTGCTGGTGGGCGTCTCGAAGGTGGAGCAACTCGAAGAGAACGTCGCAGCCGCCAACGCCGAACCACTCAGCGATGAAGAGATGGACGAAATCGAAAGCATCCTGAGCGACTGACGACGGACGATTCGCCAGAGGTGGCAGAACACACAAAGGCGGCCGGCTTCCCCAGCCGACCGCCTTTGTGCACTGTGTTCTCGCTGCCGGTTGCCGGTTGCCGACAACTACTCGGTTTTCTGCTCGACCTTGAACTTCTTGTCGAAGATCGGTTCGGGCTTCAGGCCGGAGTAGAACCGGACGACATATTCGCCCAGGCCGCCCTTTTCGGCGATCTCGGCGGGGGAGTACTTGAATGGTTTGCCGCCTGTTCCGCAATCACTCTGCGTCCAGCGGATCGTCTGGCTCATCAGGGCGGGCTGGTCCTTGCCCTTGGCGATCTCGAACCGGAAACGGTTTCGATCGCACACCTGCGGCAGGTCGATCACGATGAACATCACGGTATCGGTGATGGCGAACTTGTCTTTTTTGATCCACTCGCCGGCGGGTCGACCGGTGGAGATTTTCAGTACGTCATCGGGCTTGATCTTGATTTCTTTCTGGACGATCGCGAAGGTCTCCACGAGTTTGGAGACGGCGTCGTTTCGTGCGAATGCCAGCGTCTGACCGGCGCTGCGAGGCGGGGCGGCGCCTTCGTCGCCGACGGATTTGTCCTGCCCGATGACCGCGCCCTGCGTCGCCCCGAGAGGCTGACCGTCGGACACGCGGACCAGCGAAGCGGAGACTTCCACCGCCGCGTTGTGCTCGACTCGCATGTAGCTGTTGTAGCCTCGCTGGACCATTTTCTTGGTCTGCGGGTCATACACCATGTTGGGTTTGGTGACACGCTGGCGGTCGGTGTCTACGCGATAGCCGGTAACCGTGCCGGTGAGGACGGCGTCGACCTTGCCGATTTTCCGCAGGGCGGCGGCAGAGTCGGCCGGGTCGGTCCCTTCTCCCAGCGCTGCCCGCAGGTCGCGTTCATCCATCAGCGCCTTGAGGTCCGCGCGGTTCAGTACGCGGTAGGTACGGTTGGCCATCAGGCTGGTCGCCAGCTGCGCCGACAGCGCCGAGGCGGCCGGGTTGCCCGTGGGATTGTTGAACTCCTGAACGGCGATGCTCTTGATATCCTCGCTATACCACGGCGGAATCGAATAAATGGGCATCTTCTTCGTGCAGCCCGTTGCCAGACACGCCAACCCAACCAACCCCATCAAACATCGCATCGACCGAGACATTCATCGCTCCTTGCCGGCGGACATGCTGTGGGAAGTTCAGCAACCGTGGTTCACTCGTACTGGATACGCGGACGCCGCGTCTCTTTACGCTCCTTATTTCGCCACGTAAGGTGGTTTTCCGCAAGCGAAACTTAGAATGTCAGCCCGAATTCGCCCAATCCCTTGACCAGCAGATGGACTCCGGCGATCAGCAACAGCGTGTAGACCACGCCCAGAAACTGCTTTGTATTCACGCGGGAGTGCAGGAATCGCCCCGCCACCGCGCCGACGGCGATGGCCGGCAGCAGGACCACGCCGGCCCCGAGGGTCCCGGTGTTGATCATGCCCAACTGCGCGTACGGAATGAGCTTGAGCTGATTGACCGTCCAGAACAGTGCTGCCGTGGTGGCGACGTACCGATGTTTGAGCATCTGCTGGGGAAGCAGGTACATTGCCGCGATCGGCCCGGCGGCGTGGGCGAAGGTGGACGTCACGCCGGCTGAGGTTCCCGCCAGACCCGCCTGCCACCATACGGGCCGAAACGTCAGCTGCGCGCCGCGCAGCGTGCGGATCACGTGGAGGGCGACAAAAACAATCGCGATCACGCCGATGGCGATCTTCATCGCCGCATCGGCGGCCTCCTGCTCACCGGCCAGGTCCCGCGATTTCAGCCACGTCAAGGCACCCCACGCCAGGAGGATCCCCGCGATCACCCCCGGAAGGAGCATGCCCACCGCGCGGAGATTCCAATGCTTCCACCAGGTGACGACCGCCACGTAGTCGGCCACGATGAGCATCGGCAGCATGATGCCCATCCCAATGGTCGCGTCTCCGGTGGCGATGACCATCATCGGACTGGCGAGCATGCCCACACCGCCCCCGAAGCCGCTCTTGGCCATCGAGAACAGCAGCGCCGCCAGCGAGCCGATCACCAGAAACTGCACCAGCCCCGCCTGGGTTACATCCGGAGACAACAACGACCACGCCAACATGACCGACCTCCCGTGCTTGCATGAGTCTCAGCCCATGCTCTGTTCCGGTTCGCCTTCGAGACAGCAAGGGCTCAACGCCCGCGCCGAAGAGTGAATCCTTCCCGGCTGGCGCCATCCTACCGCGCTCGATTGACACCCGCCACAGGCGGTGATAAGGTCCCTCACCAAGGAGACCCGACCCCATGGCTGAGACAATCGACTGCGTCATCGCCGGACACATCTGCCTCGACGTGACCCCCGAGTTCCCCACGGGCGGGAAAAGCGTCGCGGAGATTCTCCGCCCGGGCTCGCTCGTGCAGATCGGGTCGCCCACGGTATCCACCGGCGGACCGGTGAGCAACACGGGCTTTCCCCTGCGACGCCTGGGCAACAGCGTACAGCTGATGGGCAAATGCGGCGACGACATGTTCGGCGACGCCCTGCTGGACGCCATTCGGCGCGAGGCACCGGGGGCGGAGGCGGGCATGCGCATCGCGCCCGGCGAGCAGACCAGCTACACCGTGGTGGTCAACCCTCCGGGGATCGACCGGATCTTCCTGCACTGTCCCGGCGCGAACGACACGTTCGCCTCCGACGATGTCGACGTGGATACGATCGGCAACGCGAGGCTGTTCCATTTCGGCTACCCGCCCCTGATGGCCAGGACCTACGCGGACAACGGGGCTGAGCTGGTGAAGATCCTCCAGGCAGCCCGCGGGGCGGGGGCGACGGTGAGCCTGGACATGGCCTACCCGGATCCCGCCGGCCCGGCGGCGGGCGCCGACTGGGAGAGCATTCTCGCCGCGGCGTTGCGTCACGTGGATATCTTCACACCCAGTGTGGAAGAGCTGCTGCTGACCACGCAGCGGGCGCGGTTCGACGAACTCTCCCACCAGGCGGGCGACCGCGAGTTGCTTGGCGTCATCGACCTGGACACCGTGCGGCAGCTGGGCGAATGGTGCATCGGCTGCGGGGCGGCGGTGGCGCTGATCAAGTGCGGCTACCTCGGCCTCTATGTGCGGACGGCCGACGCCGATCGCCTCGCGGACACGGGGCGGGGCGGCCGAGCAGGCATCGCCGAGACCTGGGCGAATCGCGAACTGTTCCAACCCAGCTACCAGGTGGACAACATCGTCTCTGCCACCGGTGCCGGCGACTGCGCCATCGCGGGGTTCCTCACGGCGCTGCTGCGAAGCAGGCCCATCGAGGATGCCCTGCGCATCGCCTGTGCGGTGGGTGCTCAGAATCTCTCTGCGGCGGACAGCATCAGCGGCGTTCGGAGCTGGGAACAGACGCTGCGTGAGATCGACCCCTCCCGGGCGACCAATACACCCGACGTGAGCACCGACCCGTTCACGCTGAACCCGCGCACCGGTCAATATGTCGGACCGGCCGACACGCAACGCCACTGACCGCGTGCTCGTGGCGGTGATGGGCGTTACTCTGCCGCTCCTGAGTGTTGGTCGTCTCGCATGGCCGAGAGGATGCGCCCCACCAGCAGTTTGCCTTCGAACGGTTTGGCGACGAAGCCGGCCAACCCTTTCCCGACGAATCGCGAGAGCGTGTCCTGCTCGTTGTATCCGCTGGCGAGGAGAACCTTGGCGCGGGGGTTGATCCGTCGGATCTCGCGGAACGCCTCTTCGCCGTCCATGTGGGGCATGGTCAGGTCCAGCAGGACCGCGTCGATCTCGTCGCCCCGGTCGCGATAGATCTCGACGGCCTGGCGACCATCGTCGGCCTCGATGACCTCAAAGCCATGCCGCCGGAGGATTTCACCGGCCACGGTGCGGACGGTGTCCTCGTCGTCCACGACCAGAACGGTGGTGTCCCGGACGGGCTTCTGCGTGCCGACCTGGGGGGGGGAGCGGGTCCTTCTGCAGGCGCACATCGTCGCTGAGGGCCGGCAGGAGCACCTTGAACATGGTTCCCGCACCCGGTTCGGAGTAGACGCTGATGGCGCCGCGATGGCCGCGAACGATGCCCAGTACCGCGGCCAACCCCAGCCCTCTACCGGCGAATTTCGTGGTGAAGAACGGGTCGAACACGCGGCGGCGGGTTTCCTCGTCCATCCCGCAACCGGTGTCGGCCACCTCCAGGCAGACGTACCGCCCGGGCGTCAACTCATCGTTGGGGAACAGACCGGTGAGATACCGCTCGTCGGCCTCCAGCAGGCAGGTGCGTATGGTGATGGTTCCGCTGCCTTCGCCGATGGCGTCGGAGGCGTTGGTTACCAGGTTCATCGCGATCTGGCGGATCTGGCTGGCGTCGGCTTCGATCAGGGGCAGGTCTTCGGCCAGGTCGCGCCGCAGGACCGCCTTCTTGCTCATGGACACTTCCAGCAGATGGAGCATCTCGTCGACCAGTTCGTTCAGGTCGATGGGTTTGACCACGAAACGCCCCTTGCCCGAGTAGGCGAGCATCTGGGAAGTCAGGTCCGAGGCACGAATGGCGACCTTTTTGATTTCTTCCACGCTTGGTCGGGCCGGGGCGAGCTCGGACATCTCCATCAGCGCCAGGTCGGCATTGCCGAGAATGCCCACCAGCAGGTTGTTGAAATCGTGGGCGATTCCGCCGGCCAATACCCCCAGCGATTCGAGCTTCTGGGTGTGCTGGATCTGCGCGGTGAGTTTGCGGTTTTCTTCCTCGGACCGGAGCTGGTCGGTAATATCGGCAGCCATCACCACGATCCGATGATCATCCACCGGGTTGGCGCGGATATGCAGGGTTGGCTGCCTCCCGCCGGGCCCGTCGATGTCCATGGTGATTCCGGACTGGGGATACCCGTCGCGCACGTAGTCCCGCCAGCGGGCGATGGCCTGCTCCCGTCGGGCCGGGTCGACCACGGCGCGGTCGAACCAGTAGCCCAGGGTGGGAATCTCGCGGGTCGTCAGGCCGGTGATTTCGGTGAAGGTCTGGTTGGTGTAGGTGCACTCGTCTTCGAGACGGGGTCCCACGAGCATCACCCCGTAGGGGGCTTGTTCGAGAATCGCCTCGAGTGACTGCCTCTGTCGGCGAAGGGCGATTTCGGCGCTGCGGCGTTTCATGATGTTCGTCGCCAGCACGCCGATCAATACGATCAGCACCGCCGCGGTAACCGCCACCGACCAGATGACCGCCTTGTATCGCTCGTAGACGCTGAAGGGTTGGCCGATGATGATGCTCTCTTCGGGCAGCGCGTCGATGCGAATATTGAACCGTTTGAGCTGCTCGTAGTCGAACATGAACCGCGTCGGGGCGGGCTTGGGAACGGCCAGGTCTTCCGGATCGAGCTTGCCGGTGAGCACGTCCATCGCCATCTTCGATACGGCCCGGCCTTCGATCTGTCCGCCTTTGAGCTTGCCCCCCACCAGACCATGTCCCAGCCAGAGGTCGACGGTCCCCCAAAGCGGAGCCGGGCACGCCTTGGAGATGCGCGGCAGCCACTGACGGTACGAAAAATACCGACCCGTGCTGTCCTGCAGCCAGATCATGTACAGAACGATCGAGTCGGAGGGGATCTTTTCCAGCCGTTCGATGAGTTCGGCGGTGGTCATGTCTTCGCCGTTGAGGTAGACAAACTCCAGCCGCGGAAAGTCCGGCTGGGCATTTCGCACCGACTGGCGGAAGCCCCTTCCGGTGCGAGTTGCGTCGCTGATAACGTAGACCCGCTTGGCGGTGGACTGGAACCGGCGGGCAAGCTGGAGATTCTCCTGGATATCGGAGCTTTCCAGCAGGCCGATGTATCGCTTCTTACCGGCCAGCAGATTCGGATCGTAGTTGTTGATCCCGCAGAAGACCACCGGCGCTGCGGGCCAGAGCTCGTCGTTCCGGTTGGCGACAAAGCGAAGCGCGTTGTCATCGGAGGCGATGATCAGGTCGAACGACGTTTCACCGTATCGGCTGATCAGCCAGTGCTGGTATTCCTCCAGGTGCTCTTCCCCGGTGTGGCGTTTGGTGTCCATGTACTCGACGTACAGGTTCGCCCTGGGCAAGTGGCGATGGAAATAGGACTGGACGGCTGCGACGTAGTCATCGGTCCACTCGTAGCCGGCGTGGTAGGAATTGAGCATCAGGATCTTCGGCCCGGGCGAGGGGGGCTGGGCGGCCGACCGACCGACCAATACGGCGAGCAGCACGGAAAACAGCAGCAGGACGCCCGGGAAACGACCCTGACCCATCCGGCGACTCGATGGGTCTGCACTGGGGCAGCCTGCGGATCGTCCTGCGATGCAGGTCGGGCGGATGGTCACGATTCGGGGCATTGCCGCTTCCCACCAATGCGCTGTTTGGGTTCGATCCGCCGCCGGGCGAACCGGTGCGAGTCACAGTCGCCCTCGGGCAGGACATGATAGGAGCCGACCGTGGTCCTCGATACCACTATTCTCATAATGGTGATTGCTCAGAGCAATTGCAACCCTCCGCCCAGCGCCGGAATCTTCATCAAACCATTCGGGGCCAGGATGCTCATCGAAGCGGTCCGGAAAGCACTCAACAGCGGCGCATAGACAGCGGCGGAGGGGAGAATCCCGCCGCCGCTGAGGTCTTCGTCATCCGGTCCGAGTCAGAATTTGTTCAGCGTCTCTTCGTCTTCCTCGCCCAACGGAATCACCGATTCGACGTCGACTGTCTTCCTGGGCGACGTACGGTTCGGCTGGGAGGCAGGACGATGGGGACGGCGTGGCTGGCGGGTCGGCGAGGAGACATCCCCGCCCGGGCGATAGTCCACCTGCTTGGCCTGCACGTCGCGGGAAATCATCGCCTGCAACTGGGAAACCATACCATTGAGTTCCTCGGCCTGGCCGTTGAGCTCCTCTGCCGATGCGGCAAGTTCCTCTGCACTGGCGGCGTTGCTCTGGATGACCGTGTCGATCTGACCGACGCCGACGTTGATCTGCTCGAGGCCCTCGGCCTGCTGCTCGCCGGCGCTGGAGACCTGCCCGATCATCTCGGCCTGCTCCTCGCTGGCGGCAACCACCTCGGTAATGTGCGTGGCGACCTGCTCGACCGTTTCGGCGATCTGAGCGAAAACGCTGGAGACCTGCTGGGAGACATCCGTGCCCTTCGTGGCACGCTGCACCGATTGCTCGATCAGGTCGGAGGTCGTGCTTGCCGCCTCCGAAGAACGCCGGGCGAGGTTTCGCACCTCCTCAGCCACCACGGCGAACCCCTTGCCCGCCTCTCCGGCGCGGGCAGCTTCGACGGCGGCGTTCAACGCCAGCAGATTCGTCTGGAAGGCGATCTCGTCGATCTCCTTGACGATCTTGGCCGTCTGCTCGGAGGCATCGGAGATTCCGCGGATCGCCTCGGACATCTGGGTCATCGCGTCGTTGCCCGATCGGGCCGAACCCAACGCGCTGTCGGCGAGGGTCTTCGCCTCGCGCGTCTGTGCGGTGGCGGTGGTGGCTCGGTCTTTGACTTCCATCGCCGTCTCGGTGTTGCGTTTGACCATCGAGGAGATCTCCTCGAGGCTGGAGGAGGTCTCCTCAATCGAGGCAGCCTGCTCGCTCGAACCTTCCGCCATCTTCTGGGACGCCTCGGACACCTGGTCGGACGTGGCGGTCACTCGGCCGGCTCCTTCGCGCAGACCCAGGATGACCCGCTGCAACGCACTGATGATGCCCCGGGAGATGACAAAGGCCATCACCACGCCGATCGTCAGCGCCGAGACCGAGGTGATCATCACGAACCAGATCGTGGAACCGGCCTGGTTGAGCATGTTGTCGTTGGTCTGACCGGCCAGGGCGGCCACTTCATGGGAGGCCGCCTGAAGCTCCTTCTGAACGGTCTCAAGACTGGGCTGGGTCTTGTCCATGTAAACGTTCTTGGCCAGGCGGTATTCGCTGATCTCTTTGGCGTTCCACTCGACCAGTTTGTCGATGGCGGCCAGGCAGTCGGCAGCCGCCGGCTCGGTGGTCTTGCGATACTCTTGCACAGCGCCCTGGCGGTCTCCGGCGTCCAGCAATTCCTGGATGTGGATGGCCGAGCGGTGCAGCCGATCGTGCGGGCCATGCAGCGCTTCCAGCAGCGACGCGAATTCCGGACTCCGCGCAGCGGCGGACTTTGCCTGCGGACCTCGCACCCACTGGCCCAACCCGCACTGGGTCGAGTCGGTCTCCACGCCCACCGTCTTGACGTCGTCGTCCATGAACACGTCGCGCAGGCGACGGACCCACATGAGATGATCCACCTTCTTGGCCTGCAGGAACGTCCCGAGATGCACGTCCACCGGCCGATAGTGTTCGCTGATCTCCCGGGCCGAGGAATGCAGATCCAGGTGAGGCTGGGCGATCCGCTGGAGATACGGCTTGATCGCCGGGCAGAGTTGCTCGGCCTCCTTGCGGGCGTCGCTGTAGTACCACTCGCCGAAGCCGCACTTATGGCCGTCGGTCTGGACAGACAGTTCGTGGACGTCCTCGTCCACCAGCAGCTTGCTGACGTGCGAAGCCCAGGTCTGATGATCAATCTCCAGGCGCGCGAGGTTTTCATTCAGCTCGGCCATCCGGACGGTGCGTCGGGCGTCGTCGGACATGCCGCTCAGTCCCCGATACGACAGGCCCGCCACGATCGCCAGCAGCATCAACACCAGCGCAAATCCCAAAGCAATACGACGTCCGATGGTCCATTTGCTGCTTTTCATGGTTGTGTCCTTTCAAAGAGAACAAAGTCCCCAGGGATCGCACCTCAATGCGATGCAAGACGAATTCCTCAGAAGATCGGCTACATCAATGCAGCCACTGCGCATATCGGCCGGTGAGAGGGCGAGCTTAACGACAGATGGGAAATATCGTACCGATTCAGTTACAGACCCGGCCTGACAGTCAGGGACTGGTGAAGGCCTTGCGGAGAACACCAAGCAACTGGTTCTGAACAAAGGGCTTCTGAATGAAGCCGACAAGCCCGCGCTGCTGGAGAGAATGAATGGATTCCGGCTCGGCGTATCCGCTCATCAGGGCGATTCGGGCCGAGGGGTCGCGATGTCGGATCTCCTCGAACGCGTCGATCCCTCCTACCTTGGGCATGACGACGTCCAGAAGGTACAGATCGATCTGCTCGGCCCGCCGGGAGGCCTGGTCAATGGCATCCTGGCCGTTCGCGGCAAGAAGAACGTCCAGCCCGAAGTGCGTCAAGAGGCGCTGAGCGACGCGCCTCAAGGATTCATCATCGTCGGCGACCAGCACCGTCCCGCTCGCTCGGAACTCCGTTTGGTCGGGCCCGGCGGTAAGCTCCCTGGGCTGGCCGGCAACGTCGCCTGCGCGGGGGAAGTACAGCGAAACGCGCGTGCCCCGCCCCAGTTCGCTGTCGATGCCGATCCTGCCGCTGTGAGCCCGCATCACGCCCAGCACAGCCGGCAGGCCCATGCCCCGACCGGTGAATCTCGTCGAGAAGAACGGGTCGAACACCTTCGCCAGTGTCGACTCGCTCATGCCCGGACCCTCGTCGATTACCTCCAGCACGATCCCCACGCCTGCGTCCATCGTCGCCCCGCTTGCCTCGGCCAACTCGCCGGCGGAGATAATCCGCTCGGCTGCCTTCACCGTTACGTCGGCCCCATCACCGCCAAGGGCTTCGGCGGCGTTGGTCACAAGATTCTCCAGTACCCGCTGGAGTTGGTTGAAGTCTCCGCGGATCTCCATCGGCCTGTCGGGAATGTCCAACGACAACTCACAGCCGCCCAGGCAGCCCGTCAGGCGAGGCCGAACCTTGCGAACGAGATCCGCCAGGTCCAGCTTCGCCATCAGCAATGCCCCCTTGCCCGCGTACGCCAGTAACTGACTCGTCAGGTCCGAAGCTTTCAGGGCGGCCCGCCGGATTTCCTCCAGATCCTCGGCGAGATGCGTTTCGGGGATCGCCTCGAGCATCGCCAGATCAACGTTGCCTATGATGGTCATCAGGAGATTGTTGTAGTCGTGGGCGATTCCCCCCGCCAGCAAACCGAGGGTCTCCATCCGGCGGACTTCGTGGAGACGTTCCTCCAGGCGGTCCCGCGACTGCTCGGCCCGTTTGCGATCGGAGAGGTCCTGCAGCATGCCCATCGCCCCGATGACGGTCCCCTCCGCGGAACGAATCGGTGCCATCGAGAGCGAAACAGGCAGAATCTCGCCGCCGGCAGTCACCACGTCCAACTCTCGTGAGATGAAGGAGCCCCCCGCGAAGACCGCACGGATCCAATCGCGGAAAAACTCGTCCATCCCGTCGGGCACCATCGGGGCCGGCTGATTTATCGCCTCGTCGGCCGACCAACCCAGCAACCTCTCAGCGGTGGGGTTCCACAGTACGATTCTACCTTCAATGTCCGTGGAAAAAATCGCCAGCGGGGAGGAGTTGAACAGCGACATGAAAACTTCATTGGTGCTTCGCAGGGCTTCCTCGGCCTGCTGCTGAGCCGTGATGTCCCGCAAGACGCAGTGGGTCCGCAAGAACTGCCCGGCCTCGTCCCGGGCGATCACGCCGTCAAAGCCGGCGGTGATGATCCTCCCGTCCTTGGCGACCATCTCGAAGGTCACGTCCCGCACTGCCCCCTCCGCCTTGAAACGCTCAAACCGCTCTCGAAACACCTCCGCATACCCGGGCGCCAGAAAATTGCCCCACCATCGACCGAGGACTTCCTCACGCTCGTAGCCCATCAACTCCAGCCACTTGGGATTCACCTCCAGCACGCAGCCGTTCTCATCCAGCGATTGATACCCCAGCGGCGCCTGCTCAAAGTACATCCGGAACCGCTGCTCACTGGCGATCAAATCATTCTCAGCGAGCTTCTGGTCGGTGATGTTGCGGCAGATCTTGCCCACGGCAATGATCTTTTCCGCTCTGTTGCGAACCGGATACACCACCTCCGAGAACCAGATCGTCTCGCCCCGCCAGTCCACCCGGTTCTCGGCGCGGATCTGCTGACCGGTCTCGACAACGTATCGGATCTGCTGCAGGATCGGCCCGGCCTGCTCGGGCGGGAAAAGGTCCGCCGGCGACTTGCCCAGAATCTTCTCGTCGGTCATTCCGTAACGTTCCGGGCCGCGATAGAACAGGTATCGCCCGTCCGGGTCGTGCAGCACGAACACGTCCTCGCTGCTGTTGACAATCAGGTCCAGCCGATGGCGATACTGGTTGAGCTCTTCCTCGGCTCGAACCTTCTCGGTGACGTCCTGGAAAATCAGGATCGCTCCGATGATCTCACCGTCGTCGCGGATGGGCGCGACGGAGTCCTCAATCTCCCTGCGCCGGCCGTTGCGCGAAATCAGCGTGTGACCACCGATGCAACGCTTCCGACCGGTCTCCAGCACCTCGTCGATCGGCGAGGGCAAACGTCGGCCGTCATTGCGGGAGACCAGGTGCAGCACATCCTCAATCGCCTCGCCGCGGGCGTCCTCCATGGACCAGCCGCAAAGACGCTCCGCTGCGGGGTTCATGAACATGACCTTGCCCGCCGGGTCGGCCGCCACGACGGCATCGGCGATGCTGTTCAGCATGGTGCGCAGCCACTGTCCGTTTTCTCGAAGATGCCTCTCGGCGCGATGGCGGGACAGTCCGATTTCGATGGCCGATTTCAACGTATCGGTGCTGAATGGCTTGGTCACGTACCCCACCGGGTTGGTTTCCTTGGCCCGGGCGAGGGTTTCCTCGTCACTGTGACCGGTCATGTAGACCACGGGAATGTCGCACCGGCGGCGGATCGCCCCGGCGGCCGTCACGCCGTCCATCTTACCGGCAAGGCGGATGTCCATCAGCACCAGGTCCGGCGAATAGAACTCGGCGGCGCGGACCGCCTCCTCACCGCACGACGCCACCGACGATATGGTGTAACCAAGCGAAGTCAGCCGATTCTGAACAAACGCGCAGACCCGCTCCTCATCCTCGACCAGAAGCACGCTGATGCCGCTTTCCTTTTCTTCCCGCACAGGCATGTCCTTTCCCCGTAAACGCTCAGCTGCACGTGAACCACATACCACCTTTGATCACTCCACACTCGGCAGACATGAATCGGTCGACGAACCAAGGCCCCGAAGCACCCTCAGCCGCGACGACAGCCGCGTGGATTCTCAGTTGCATTTCAGTGTAACGCGCCGAAGAGCACGAAAGAACCACTATCAGGCGATATTATGTGCAAACACCCGCATTTGCGAATATACCCCGCATTGCCCGTTTTGCGAAGGTGCAGGCCCCGGGCCGACAGGGAAAACCCGATCGGCCGGCACGATGATTGCCCAGGATGCACCGGGGCGGCGCAGCGGGTTGTTCGCCGCATCGACCCGGACATCTCTGGCCGCTTTGCGCGAAACCCGCTATCCTCAATGTGTTGCACAAAGGGGGGGATGCACATGAACCGAGGCCAAAGAGGACACATCATGACATTCACGAAGCGAGCAGTGTGGTTGCTGGGGACGGGTGCGGTTTTCCTGTTGGCGTTGACCGCCGATACGCGGGCCGACGAGCCGAACCAGGCCGAAGTGACCGTCGACGGGTTCATCGACGTCAACGGCCAGACGGAGATCCCGCGCGGGTTGTTCGGCGTGCACGCCTTCAAGCTCACCGAGCAGGCGATCGAGGAGTATGGCATCGAGTGCATCCGGCAGATTCACTTCTCGCCGAATCCTTCCTGCGTCGCGATCGGGCGGGATGGGAAGGTCAAACCGCTCTACAGGAAGCTCTCTGTGGTCATCGACTGCCCCGGCGACCGTTACGCGCCGCCCAGCGTGCTCAAGACGAAGGACTACGAGGAGAAGTTCCGCCGGATCGGCCAGGCGTACGCGAAGAAGTGCAAGGACGCCAATTGGCCCGGCTATGCGGAATTCTGGAACGAGCCGTACCTCAACTGGGCGTCGCGCTCGCATGGGTCCGGGCGGAACGTCTACCACCCCAAGTGGTACGAGACCGAAGGCCGAACCGCGGGCGGCAAGGTGACCATCAAGGGTTGGGACAAGCCGCTGGAGCACCTGCGGTGGCGCAATCGCTGGGCGAAGGGCGAGGACGGCAAGATTTACTACGGCGTGGAGATTCCCAAGGACTTGGAGGTGGGAGACACGTTCCGTGGCCATTCGCCCAAAAGCTGGTACTTCACCAACCGCAAGGAGCAGACCTTCACCGTCATCGAGCAGTGGGGCATCTGGGACCCGACGCAGGTGGGGTTCTGGTCGGGTCGGCAGAACCGCGATTTCTACCTCTGGATGTTCCTGCCGTACGCCAAAGCGATCAAGGAGACCAACCCGAAGGTGCAGGTACTGGGCGGATGGGACTTCGGCTTCTCGCACGGCGACTGGAAGGCGTTCACCGAGCTGTACGCCCCGGTGATCGACAAGGCCCACAAGTACATGGATGGCGTGACCGAGCACCACTACGGGATCAACTCCCGCTGGGTGCCGGTGTGGTACGAGGTTGCGTGCGCGTACTCGGTGAGCAAGTACGACAAATGGCTGAAGGGCTACAACACCGAGACCGCCGGCTATCTCGACCCGGCCGTCCATGGCCTGGCCGGCGGCGAGAAGCGCACCGGCCTGGCCAAGCAGTGGGGCACAGCCACCTACCTGCTGCGCGACGTGCTGGAGCTGATCCACCACTCCCCGGCCAAGAGCGGCTCGCGGACGTCCCACCACGTCGGCCATGGTGAGAAGACAGCCCTGAAGTTCCTCAAGGACCTCCGAGGCCGACTGATGCGAACCACCGGCGATGACCGCGACGTTTGGACGGTGGCGAGCCTGAACGAGGAAACCGGCGATCTCGTCGTGGTCGTCTTCAACAACGCCAAGGACGCACGGCGGGTCAAGTTGGCCGTCAGCGCGCCCGGGGGTACGATGTTCGACGACATCATCCGAGGGTACCTGCGGAAGGGCCCCAAGAGCGGACAACTGGATATTCGAACCGAAAGGGTTCCCATCCCCGACAAGCGGGTGGCGAAGCTCTCGGAGATTGTCGGAGGTCGACAGGCGAAGAAGTTCGTTTTCTCGCTGACAGGCAAGGCCCACAAGAACACCGCCTGGAAGCGCAAGCAGTTCTTCGCGAAGGAAGGACCACTGGTGAACGTCAAGCCCGGCAAGAATCACCGGCTCACCATCACCATGCCGCCCGCCTTCGCCGCCGGCGCGGAAAAGGCTGTGCTGCGATTGGTGCTGGAAGGAGCCCTCGACGAGGCCAGACCGATGCTGAACGGCCAAAGGGTGAAGATCGACGCCAGGCCGTTCGTGATGGATCTTCCGGTGGACCCAGCCAATCTCAAGGCGACCAATATTCTGGAGCTGAGCTCCAAGGCGGCGGAGGGCAAGGGCTTCCGCGTGGTTACCGCCAGCCTCATCGTGGACCAGCAACAGGACTGACCCCCACGGCAGGGCCTCCCGCTGTGGGCGGGAGGCCGCTCGCACCTACAGCAGGTGCGTCTGCTGGCGATACTCGCTGGGCTTGAGCCCGGTGAGTTTCTGGAAGACGGCGCTGAATCGCTTGGCCGAGCGGAACCCGCTGGCTACGGCGACCTCGCTGACCGTCATGTCCGTGCGCGAGAGATACTGCTTGCCCAACTCGATCCGCACGCGATGGATCTCCTCCAGAGGCGTGTGGCCGGTGATCTTCTTGAAGCGGTTCTCCAGCGACCGGCGGGATACCTGGGCCGCCTCGATGACTTCCTTGACGCTGATGGGCTGATCGGCGTTCTCGCGGATGAACTCCATGGCAGCCGAGATCGCCTCATCCTCGACGGCGACCACGTCCGTGCTCTGCCGGGCGACCACGTGCGGCGGCTGAATGAGCAGAGGTTTGGGGGGCGGCTCTTCACCGTTCAGCATTCGGTCCAGCGCGCGGGCGGCCCGTTTGCCGACACGTCGGAAGGGCAACTCGACCGAGGAGATCGTGGGCGTTCCCATCTCGCAGAAGGTCTCGTCATTGTCGATTCCGACGATGGACACGTCCCCGGGCACACTGAGGTCGGCCTGGATGCAGGCTTCGGTCAGTCCCTGTGCGGTCAGGTCCCGCCAGGCAAGAATTCCCACCGGGCGTGGCAGCGAGAGCAGCCACTCGACCCCCTGGCGATCCAGTTCCGCCCACGGTTTGGGAATGCCGCTCAGCACGGTCGCGTCGTCCAGCGCGGTGATGAGGCAGTCCTTTCCGTGGCGGCGGAGTTCCCCGCGGAACCCCTGCAGGCGAAGGTCGCTGACGAGGTTCCCCGCGGCTGCGGCGAACCCGAACTGCTCGAATCCCCTGTCCAGCAGGTGACGTGCCGCCAACCGACCGGCTTCGCGGTTGTCGTACGTCACACAGGCAGCGGCAGGATGGCGGCCATGCTCGTTGACCGTTACCACCGGAATGCCCAGTTCAATCATCGCCTCGAGCTCGTCCTGGTTGCTCACGTAGGCGATGATCCCGTCGGCGCCCCACTGGACGGCGTCGGCGGCATTGGATGCATCTCGTCCAAACCGGAAGGTCCATGGCTTGCCCGGGCGGGCATAGTCACAGATCCCCCGGATCGTCTTTGCGCTGTTGACCAGCGCAGGCGGCATCAGAATGGCTATCTTCGTCAGTTTACTCATGGCATCTCTCCCGTCATGCTCCTCATTGAGCGCGAGATGCCCCCAAAGAAGTATACAATCCATTGGCCCCAGGGGCCCATACTTTCAACTCGTGGGGTGTATCACGTACATATCTGTCTTCGATTCCGACCCACGAATTCTCATTTTGCTTCAGATCCCATTGCATCTGCGGACCCCCGAAACGGTTGAGACACGTTGCCAGGTCACACCACCAGCTTAGCTCTTACCCACACAACCCCACGTATTCAAGAGAGTTCCGGGCCGGGAATGCCCGGTTTTTATGAAATATTGCCGCAAAGGTCAACGGGCAAGCGCATTTCTGGGCACCCATGGCGAAATTGCCGCCCCAATCTGCGGAAAATCCAACCATCCGTACCGTTGCCGCAAACGTCCGTACCCTTGGCGCGAGCCTGCCTTGCCACCGACGGGCTCCACAGGCGGCGCAAAAGCCTCAGTCAGACCATTCGCAGATGTAGCCGGCGGGCGACCACCAATCGTCGCCTTCCACAGCCGCGTCGTTCCAGTCGCCCCCCTCGAAGGTGGAAAGATAGTGCTCGGATCCATACGAGTTGTTGGGTTGACCGTCAAGCCAGGCGGTGAAGTCCCACTCGGTCCCGTCCACCCAGACCCACGTGCCCTCCTCCTTCTCGTCGGTCGCACCGAGAAAGAGAAAACGCCCATCCGCCAGCTCGGCGATGAACGCCTGCTCTTGCGCATCTCCCACCGTCGCAAGGTGCCCGCCGAGCTTCTCGCAGCGCTTCTTCGCCTCGTGCCAGGAGACATTCTCCTCGTACACCTTATAGTGATGTCCGCCAAAGGCCGCAGCGTCGGCAGGAACCTTTAAGGAGCGATCAGCCTCGGCCTCGACGATCGGCTCGTTCGGCTCCTTCGGAGCATTCTGACAGCCGACGGCAACGACCGTCGTGAGCACACAAAGCAACAGACAGGACGAGAACCTCATGGACAACTCCTTTGCGGTACGGGACCATTCCACGCGATTGATCATTGTAGGCGCTTGCTCGCCGGCATCGCACAAACAAGCGGGACGGCCGCCCCTGGCCCGATGGTCGCCGCCAGGGATTGATCCTGTCCTGGTGAGGACAGCTCTGGGTCGCTCCGTCGTACCTGCATCCTGATAAAACGCGTCCCGTAGCACGGCCTTCCAGGCCGTGTTTCCATGGGCTGGAAG
>JBKHCL010000059.1:0-20455 GCA_046541875.1 Phycisphaerae bacterium
AACGTCTGGAAGGCCGTGCTACGGGGTGCGGTCCATCCCCCACCTTACGGTGGGTGCTCCCTCGGAGGGTTTTTCGTGGGATAGGCTTCCGTCCGATCCACCCAAAACCTCAACCGCAAAATCGCAATACCGGGGATTCACCCAATCGTAAGTGATTATCTGGGCGTTCTTTGTTAAGAAACGTAAATCCGTTGCGCCCGGCTGACCGAACCGCCGAGAGGAGGGGCGAGGGAAGAACCAATGCGGACCGGGAAGCCTTTCATCGCGGGCCGACCGGGTGCTCATGGCGAGTGCCCCGCCGGCTCGCGTTGCATTGCGTCCCTCGCGCCGGACTCCCACCGGATCGGGCAAGCCGGTCATTCAAACCGCCCGGCTCCGGCGGTATACTCCTCAAGCCCGGTCAGCCCAGCCGAATGAACCCAGCCCGAGCAACGTCTGAACAAACGAGGAGCATCGCCCGAAACACTCAACCACGGAGCAGAACCGATGGCTTTGCAGGAACTGGAATGCATCAGTTGCGGCGCACCGATTCTCGGGGCGAACGTGAACATGGACACCGGCTTGGCCAGGTGCAGCCACTGCGGGGCGCTGTTCACCATCACCTCCGACGCCCGGCCCACCTCCGACGTGCCGCCCGTGCAGCGACCCACGCCCGAGCCCATCGACGTGCCCATGCCCAAGGGATACCAGGTGGACAACTTCGGCGGGGTGCTGACTATTCAATATCGCTGGTGGACGCCGGCGATCCTCTTCCTGGTGTTCTTCGCGGTGCTCTGGAACGGGTTCATGATCGGCTGGCACACGATTGCGCTGAGCAGTTCGATGTGGACCATGTCCTGCTTCGGGCTCATCCACACGGCTGTGGGGGTGTTCCTGATCTACCTCTGCCTGGCGTGCATCCTGAACACCACGACCATCCGCGTGGATACCGGTCGGCTGAGCATCCGCCACCACCCCCTGCCCTGGCGAGGCAACCGAACGCTGGACGCCCGGAGCATCAAGCAACTGTTCGTGAAATCGAAGACGTCCCACTCCAAGAACGGCACGTCCACGACCTACGAGTTGCACGCAGTGACCCACCACGACGGCCGGGAGAAGCTCATCACCGGGCTGCAGGAGCAGGACCAGGCGTTGTTCCTCGAGCAGGAGATCGAGCGTCACCTGCGCATCGAGGACACCCCGGTCCGCGGCGAACTCCCGAGGTAGGTGCGCCCAAACCGCAGCCGCGAAAAAAGAGCGGGCCCGCGATCGGAGCGCGAGCCCGCCGTGTGTTGCGTCCTGCGTTCAGCAGGCACGTTCCCTGCTAACGCAGGCCACCTATGTCGTAATGTTGCACAGACCACCTCCTCTCTGATATCGGTTCCTGCCCGACCGTCGCCCACGTCTTCAGGCCGCCGGACTACCTGTCCCCCGAACGTCTTCGAGGGTCCGATCCCGCCGGCACGTTCATCCCGCCGGCGAGGCCAAGCAGGCGAGGTGTTGCCCTGCTCGACAGTCTGAGTCTATAAAAAATATCGGCCACGAGGCAACCCCATCTGGCCCGATTTTTTCGGTTTTTCGGGGGCTGCTCATAACCTCTTTACATGCGGGGCGAAGGAGGCCAGGTCGTCCACGAACTCGTGGGGAAACTCAATTCCCAGCACCATCGGCAGCCGACCTTTGCACCGCAGGACCACCAGTTCCTCGTGGCTGACGGCGAAGAGGTCCACCATGCCCAGCGCATCGAGATGAGACGTCGGCCGAGAGATCCGCCCGGCTCCCTGCTGGACGGCCTGGCGCAGGTCTTCGCCCGCCACGAACGCCTCGCGCACCTCGACCAGCGGAATTCGTACCCGCCGCGCCGCGAATACCAGCGTCATCGTCTCGCCGGTAAGCTCGACACTGCGCAGAAACCACCGAGCGCTTCGCCACGCCAGCAGCGCCCCGACCCCCACCAGGGACGCCAGCCCGAGCGAAAGCAGATTGATCCCCTGTTCAACCACGATCAGCACCGCCGACAGTGCCAGCCCCGCCGCCAGGGACGGAGCAAGGTAGCTCAACCCGAACGACGTGGCCCGTCGCAGCACGCGATAGCGGATCGGCTTTTCCTGGTAGGCTCGCACGGGGGCATTCTACCGCCCCGCCTTGCTCTCGGCGAGACGTCAATACTTCACGCGGTGGGTCTGGTGGCGAGGCCGACAGCGGTTCACGAAGAAATACCGCAGGGCGTCGATGGCGTGGTCCGGGCCGTCCTTGACCGGGACGTTGGGATTGCCCGCTCCGGGGGCGGGGTAGTGGTATGTCTCGAAACTCTCGATGAGCTTGGTGCAGCGCGGATGGATGGCCAGCGTGGGCTCGCCGACGGCGGGGTCCAGCGCGCCGCGAAGCAGTTCCAGCCCCTCGGCGATGGTGCTGCCCCGCCACGCGCAGGGAATGCCCGCAGCCGTCAGAATCTCGGTACACGCCGAGCCGCTCGTGGATTCCCGCTGTCGACCGGCCGGGTCCACGTAGGTCATCTGAACCGGACCGCGATCGCGGGCGAGTATGGCTGCGGCATGCTGGGTGAGGGGGCGGCGTGCCCGGACATACTCGTCGATCACGTGGACGCGCCCCTCGGGCGCCAGTTGAATCCAGAGGCACACCAACGGACTGCGATAGCCGAAATCGATCGCGCGGAACGTCGGCCAACCAGGCCGATAGAGCACTTCGTCCACGTGGCGCGATCGGCTGAACTCGTCGAAGACCAGCCAATCGCGCACCGCTCCGCGGCAGAGCATCTCGGAGTTCCACGCCGAGCGGGACGAGCGGGCCTTGATGGCGATCGCGTCGTCGATGGAGAAAAACCCCTCCGCCCGACGCGCGATGCCGCCGCAGTCCTCCGCCAGCGGGCAGTGTTCGCACTCGCGCTGCGGGCCGCACCGCTCGATCACCTCCCACAGACACCAGTTGACCATCGCGAACCCATCGACGCCCTCCGCGGAGCCATCAGCCGACAACGACGGAACATAACGCGGCGCCTGGCTGACAAGTTGGTCCATCAACCCTCCTGCCCGGTGCAGCGTCGAGAGCACCTCGATGCTTCCCTTCGTGTCCGCCTCGGATCGCGTGGCGAACTGCACCGCCCGCCAGACGCCCTCATCGAACAGATCCACCTCGTCGCAGCGGACCTTCTGAACGTGTTGCCCGCGAACCGCCCGTTGCGACTGGGCGAGGATGCGGATCTCCGAGCCGTTGGCCAGGCGGACCTTCTCGCGCCCGATCTTCGCCTCGCCCAGCCCCGGACGATCGCGCAGCATGGTCCGGATGTAGTCGGCCAATCGATCGGACTGATCGAAACTTCCGCCCAGCACGCAGATGCTCACCGGGGCGCGATAGATCGCGTCCAGCAGCGTCGCGATCGCGGCGAGCATGGTCTTGCCGCCTCCGCGGTTCGCCCAGACCAGCAGGTCGCGCTGGTCGACGAAACTGCCGACGAGATAGTCCAGCGGGGCGTGGTGATGCGGACACATCGCCCGGGCGGGCACCCGAACGCCGAGCAACTTGTGGACCAGCCTCTGGAGCCTCCGGGAGGAGGTGACGATTTCGGACGGGGTTCGGCGCAGCCGACTCACGAGCGACCCCCTTCCGTCTCGCGGGCGTCCCAGAGGTAGTAGGAGTACTCGCCGCGTCGCCCGGCGTATCGGCCATGATCGGTCATCCCCGCCAGGCGGAAGAACGGATGGACCGCACCCATCGCAGCCAGCGCCTCGACGCGCGGGGTGTCCGCCGTCCGCAGCACGTGCTTCACCAGGCGCACCGCCAGATGCGCCCCGCGCACCATCGGGTGCACCACCACGCGCGAGATGCATTCCACCTCGGCGTTAAGACGGGCGACGGCCTCTCTGCGGTCGCGGCTGCAATACCGCCCGCCGGTGGCCTGGTTCCGCCCGCGACACTGCAGCACCGGCGGCGAGACCACGGCGACGGCAGCCACCTCCGGCAGCCCGGGCTGGGCCCGCCGGGCCGACCGCGGCGTGCGAACGGTGTACACGCGCTTGTGGGCGGCAGGTCGACCGGCGATGTAGTGAAACACGCCCAGCCGATCGTAATCGTGAATGGTCCCCGGCGCGATGCGCCATCGGCCCGGGCGCACGCCCAGATCGCGCCGCGGCCTTCCGCCCGCGTGCAACTCCGCGGGCCGGCCGAGCGGTTTGGCGACGACCTGGGCGGGTCTGAGCGCCCCCAGCAGCGCCGGGGTGGGCGTCGCCAAAAGCAGACCCACCTTGTCCGACCGGGCGATCAGACGCCGAACCCGCCGGGCCACCAGCGTGGCCGTCACGGCGTCCAGCGTGGCGCAGAACTCGTCGGCCAATACAAGCGTCGGTTCGTCGCGCAGGTCGGCCTGCCGCAATGCCATCGCCAGGGCGAGGCGGTACTGCTGCCCGCCGGAGAGCCTCCCCGCCGGTGTGATCATGGCGGCAGCGTCCGCCAACCCGCAACGCGAGAGCATGGCCAGCCGATCGTCGCGGGACCCGGCGGGAATGCAGTCCAGGGCGGTTCGCGTTTCACCCCGGAGAGAGGCGGCATCCAGCCACAGGGCGGATTCGCCCAGCGATCGGGCGGCCTCGCGCAGCAGCACGCTTTTGCCCGCCCCGGAGGGACCGACGACCGCGGTAATCTGCCCCGGCCGAAGCGTGAGCTGGAACTGGTCGTAGAGCGATTCGCATCGCCCCCGAGAGAGGCCGAACATCTCGGCGACGACGAGGGCAGACCCGTCGCGAGGGGCGGGGCGGTCGACACGGGCGCAGACGCGCAGCGGCCAACCCCCGGAACACAGAACATGGGACATGGGTTGCTCCTATTTCGTGGCGTATCGACCGGCGATGAGTTCTTCCGGCCGCGAGAGACGGCGGATCATCGAGATCCGCACCGAGAGACGATCCAGCTTGCGGCGCACCTCGTGGCGCTTCAGGCCGGTGCGTTTGGCGATCTCCCGCTGGGAGAGGTGCCGGCAGAAGGCCATCCGGGCGATGCCCGCGTCGCGATCGTCGAGGTAGGGCAACGCGCGGGCGGCGTCCATGAACCTCCGAGACGCCATCCGCCGTGCCAGCAGATGCACGCGGCGGCGGATGCGACGGGGGTTGACCCCGAGCATGCGTCCCAGCGTGACGGCCGATTGTCTGTGGACGAAGACGGCCTCGATGAGGTCGCGGTCCTCGGGCAGGAGCAACTCCGCCCGGGCCATGAGAAGTTCGTCATTGCGTGGCAGTTTCCGTGCGCGACAGATGTGCTCGCGAAGTGCGAGGGGCATGGGCAACCTCCCGACCGGACCGGGCCCATGCGAGGCCCGGCGATCCCCTGCGGAACGCCGAAGCGCTCCTGGTAGCGAAATACATGTCCGACTAACGATGTCGCTTTGTATGATAGCCAGTAAACACGATCGGTCAAGAAACTTTTTGAAATATTTGTTGTCTGAATAACATATTCAGCTATATTGGTGGATATACGGTACTGCCGGCGGGCCCCTCACAGGGCTGCAAACCGGTAGGCTGGAATGGATTGGCGAGAATGGAAGGACGGAGCGAATGAGTCTGGGAAGCATCATACGGGCGCGTCGACAGGAGTTGGGGGACACGCAGGATCAGGTCGCCGAGCGGGCGGGCATTTCCAAGCCCTACCTGAGCAACATCGAGACGGGCAAGGCCCGCAACCCTCCCACCGACGGCGTTCTGGAGGCGTTGGAGCGTGCCCTGTCCTTCGAATCCGGCCAGCTCACGCGCCTGGCCCATTTGGCCCGGACGCCGGCGGACGTGCGAGAAGAGCACCACCAGCTCGAGCAGCGACTCCAGAAGCTCACCTCCGCCATCCGCCGCATCATGGACCAGCGCGAAGGCGAGGCAGGCGAAAACGACCTTGCCGCCCTGCTGGAGGATCCGCCCAGTGCCTTGGGCGCGAAGCTCTCCCTGGGAGGCTCGGTGCCGGTGATCAACAACGTCGCCGCCGGCTATCCCCAGGACTTCACCGACCTGGACTACCCGGCCGGGGTGGCCGACGAATACGTCCAGTGCACCGACGTGCAGGACGCCCAGGCGTTCGGGGCCCGCGTGGTGGGCGACTCGATGGAGCCGCGATACCGCCAGGGCGACATCGTGGTGTTCTCTCCCAACACCGCCCCGACCAACGGCAGCGACTGCTTCGTCCGCTTCGAGGGGGGCGGGACCACCTTCAAACGCATGTACCAGGACGACCCCAGCCGAATCCGCCTTCAACCGCTCAACCCCGACTACCCCGCGCGGACCTACACCACCGAGGAAGTCCTCAGCGTCTGGCCGGCGGTGTTGCGCATCGAAAAGCTCAACGCCTGAGATCGAAACCGCCCGCACACGGGACCGTCGAGAGAACCTATTCCTGGTCCACAGGCACAGCCACCGGTTCGCCGAAGCCCGAGCGACCCCAGACGTCGACAGCGCGAATGCGATAATATCCACCGTCAGGTTCGGCAGGCAGCATGCAGGAGTTGCACAGGAGGCTTGGCGTATCGACCCGTTTCCAAGGCCCGTCCTTGTCGGGGGACCGCTGAACCTCATAGGTTCTCAACCCATACTCGGCTGAACCTTTCCACGTCAGCAGGTGTTCCGGTCCGAACAGGCCCGGAAACACGTCCACGCGCAGCGGCCCCGGTGCATCCGGTCCCTTTTTGCCCTTCGACGTGAGCAGGAACAGACTGACGCTGTCGGTGGGCATGTCCACATCGAGCGTGAGCTTGCCGCCCAAGGCGGAGACTTTCCTGGGAGGCGTGGCGTAGGCGAGTTCCATCTCACGGCGAAGTTTGGCCAGCGCGTCCTTTGTGGGCGTCTTCGTGTTTGGCCAGACGCGATAGGGGTTGCTGGTGTTCTCGTCGTGACGGAGATGCGAGAGCATGAGCGTCTCGGCCGGCAGGTCGCGGAGCTGAATGGTCACCTTGTGGTTGCTTTGACCGTCATTGAACACGAGCACAGCCACCTGCCCGTTGGCGTCGGAGTTGCGCGTAGCCAGCACGCCCACGCCGCTTCGGACATCCGGGTTGCCGGTGACGCCCAATCGCCCGTCGCCGAGCTTGGCCAGCAACGTAAACACCGTATGGGCGGGCTTTTTGATCAGTGCAAACCGGTCCTTCCGACGGAAAAGAATCATCTGCGTGCGGCGGTCCCAGCTCTCGGAGAGAAATCCGCTGTCGTTGCTGCAGAAGAAGGGCTGACCGATTCCCTCAATAATTCGGAGTTGTTCCTGGTAAATCGCGTTGGCTGTCCAGGCGGCGAACTTCGGTCCACCGGCCCAATCGTGGGCATTGTTCCAGCCGTTCCATGGATCGTGCTCGGTGTTCACGAAGGGCACGTCCTTGTAGGCGGGGAAGTCCTTGCGGATCTTCTTGATCATGCCGATCTCGCGGTCGACCATTTGGGTGGCCTCGGCTTTGATGTGCCCAGAGACAAAGCCGACGGTGTGCTCCTTCTTGCCCGTAAAGATGTTCTCGGTGTTCTCCAGGAGCTTCACGAAGTCATAGGGGTTCTTCCTGTATATGGCCGCCGGGCCACCGAACTTGCGGGCAAAACGCGGGTCCACATCGCCCAGCCCCTTGGTCACCGCATCCCAGTAGCCAACGCCTGCCTTGTTCCACTTCAACTGCCCCTCGTTGGGAGACTCCCACCACCAGGTGGCGACTTCATCGAGGCCGTGACGTTTTACGAAGTGCTCCGCGATGGCCCGGGTCACTGCGCGGTGGTGCTTCGCCTCTTCCAGGGAGCGGGCGCCACGGCGATTGTCGACCAGTTTGCTTCCGCTGCCCTTATAGTCGAACTCGAAATGGTGCTTCAGACCGTACCGCAGCAGGATGTCGGTCGCGGCGTCGAGCTTCGACCAGTCGTAGACGATCGCGTTTCCGTCGCGCTGGGCGCCGATCAGATTCAGTGTGCGGTGAATACGCGCGTAGTTGAGCCCCTCATGGGGGACCGACCCGGCGTAGGCCATGTAGACCTGATAGTGGTCCTTGAAGAGGTCCCACGCGGGCGAGAAACCGAACCGGTTCCAGAAGTTCGCCATCTTGTGAACCGGTTTGGAGCAGTCTACCTCGACGGTGAGGGCGACCTGGCCTTCGGAATCCTCGGCGGCAAGAGCATCGACCGACAGCACCGACAACACGAGGACGGCGAGAACAAAGACCGATCGACGAAACAGTTCAGTCATGCGATGGGCTCCGAATGGGTTGCGGGTTCTATCACTTCTTACCAAGAGCACGATTCACTCCTTAGTAATACACACCTTTCAGCTTGCCGTATCGCACAAAAAGGAGAAGTGGAGAAGTGAGCACCGTTCGCCCCGCTCACGCCACGCAAATGCCCCGCCCATACACTGTTTGACTCGTCGCACTGCGCCAAGCCATACCAAACCCGAAACCCGCGCAAAACAACGGGCCCGCCGGGAATTTCGACGGGCCCTGGAGTGTTTCGCTGCGTTGTGGAGACGTCTCAGTCGTCCAAGACCTCGATGGGGGGCATGGGCTTGCCTTCCAGATACGTCAGGCTCGCGCCGCCTCCGGTGGAGACGTGCGTCATGTTGTCCTCGAGGCCGAACTCTTCGACGGCCGTGGCCGAATCGCCGCCGCCGATGACGCTGATCGCCCCGGCATCGGTGGCGTCGGCAACGGCCTGGGCGACGGCCTTCGTGCCGGCAGCGTAGGCGTCGCGTTCGAAGACGCCCATCGGCCCGTTCCATACGATCGTTTTGCTCTCGGCGATGATGCCCTTGAATGTCTCGATCGTCCTGGGGCCGATGTCCAGACCCATCATGTCATCGGGGATCTCGACGCCGTCGGTGGTCTTCGCCTCGTCGGATTCGAACTCGCCGGCCCCGACGTGGTCCTCGGGCAGGACGATGGTATCGCCGGCCTTATCGAGGATGGACTTCATCTCGTCGACCTGGTCTTCCTCGACGCGGGATTTGCCCACCTTCACGCCGCGGGCCTTCAGCAGCGTGTAGGCCATCGCCCCGCCGATGATGATCCTGTCGACCTTGTCCAGGAGCGTGGCGATGAGCTTGATCTTGTCGGAAACCTTCGCGCCGCCGAGAATCGCCAGAAACGGGCGTTTCGGATCGGCGACGGCTTCGTGGAGATACTTGATTTCCTTCTCCACGAGCATGCCCGCCACGGCCGGGCCGCCCTTTTTCTGGATGGCCTGGGGCGCGCCCCACATGCTGGCGTGCTTGCGGTGGCAGGTTCCGAAGGCGTCGTTGACGTAGACCTCGCCCAGCTCTCCGAGTTCGGCCCCGAAGGCCAGCACGTCCGACTCGTCCTTCGAGTCCTCGCGCGGGTCGAACCGCACGTTTTCCAAACAGAGCACTTCGCCGGCGGACAGGTCGGCGGCCATCTGCTTTGCCTCATCGCCGGCGATGGGCGAGGCGGGCCCGAGTTTGACCTCCTTACCGAGGTGTTCGGCGAGCTTGTCGGCGGCCGGCTTGAGGGAGAATTCGTCGGTCACTTCGCCCTTGGGACGCCCCAGGTGGGACATCAGCACCAGCTTGCCGCCGGCATCGAGCACCTTGTTGATGCTCGGAAGGGCTGCCACGATGCGCTTGTCGTTGGTGACGGTTTTCCCGTCCAGCGGCACGTTGAAGTCCACGCGCATCAGCACGGTCTTGTCCGATACGTCGATATCGTTGATCGTCTTCTTGGCCATGATGCTGTCCTTTGGATTCGGTCCTGAGCTTGCCTTCGCCTTCCCACAGGCCCCCGCGAGGGGCGGGAATACAGAAGGATAGAAACTCGACGGGCGATTGGCAAGGTTTCACGTGGCAGGGCTTTCGGCTGATGGGGCTCCCCTCCCGCGAACCCGGGCTGACAGGCCGCGATGCCGGGACCGCCGCTTGCAGCCGGGCCGCCGGGGCACTATTCTCTTGACCTGCGAACCCAACCAGAAAGGACACCCCATGATTCACGTATATTGGAAGAACGCCACCAGCAAGGTCATCGGCGACGAGCACGGAATTACGCCCACCGAGCAGGCGAACATCGAAAACGACCTGCGCGACGCCCACCGCACCGTGCAGACGCAGATTGCCCGGGGACAGCTCGGCTACGCCGCCCTGCCGACGCATCCGGACTACCGCCGGCAGGTGATGGAGGTCGTCTCGGCGAAGCGAGAGGGCTGTACCGATCTGGTCGTGCTCGGGATCGGCGGCAGTGCGCTGGGCAACATTGCCCTGCAGGCGGCGCTGAACCCGGCCACCTACAACCTCCTCAGCGACAAGAAGCGTGGCGGCCCGAGGCTGTTCGTGCTGGACAACGTGGACCCCGCCCTGGTCAACGACACGCTCAAGCTGCTGGGGCGACGCCTGAAGACCACCGTGTTCAACGTGATCTCCAAGTCCGGCGAGACGGCCGAGACGGCCAGCCAGTTCATGGTGATCCGTGACCTGCTCAAGAAGAAGCTCGGAGACGACTTCGCCGATCATATCGTCGCCACCACCGACGCCGAAAAGGGCACGCTCCATGAGATCGCCAAACGCGACGGCTACGCGATGTTGCCGGTCCCCGGCGACGTGGGCGGGCGGTTCAGCGTGCTCTCGCCGGTGGGGTTGTTCTCGGCGGAGATGTGCGGGATCGACACAGCCGCCCTGCTGGAAGGGGCAGAGAGCATGAAGGAACGCTGCGCCAACGACGACTGGAAGAGCAACCCCGGCTGCGTGCTGGCGATGGTGAAGTACCTCATGTTCGCCCGCAAGAACAAGCCCATGCACGTGATGATGCCCTACTCCAACCGCCTGTACCTGCTGGCCGACTGGTATCGCCAGCTCTGGGCGGAATCGCTCGGCAAGCAGTACAACCGCCAGGGCGAGGAGATCTTCACCGGGCCCACGCCGATCAAGGCGCTGGGCACGACCGACCAGCACTCGCAGGTGCAGCTCTACCGCGAAGGCCCGAATGACAAGCTCACCGTGTTCGTCGAAGTCGCCAAGCACCCCGCCAACGTCCGCGTGCCCGACGAGTTCGCCGAGGTGCCCGGGCTGAGCTACCTGCGCAAGGCCCAGCTCGGCAAGCTGCTCAACGCCGAGAAAACCGCCACCGAGTTCGCGATGGCCTTCTCGAAGCGTCCCAGCGTGACGATCCAATTCGATCGCATCGACGAGCAGTCGGTCGGGGAGTTCATCTTCCTCTACGAGTACACCACCAGCCTCATGGGCGAGCTTCTGAACATCGACGCCTACGATCAGCCGGCCGTCGAACTCGGCAAACAGGCGACCTTCGCCCTGATGGGCAAGGAAGGCAACGTCAGTCCGTCCATCGCGAAACTGCTGGATGAGGAATCGCTCACCTACGACGAGATGGCCCGGAAGGTCAAACCCTTCAGCCGAACGGACAAGAAGTTCCTGGCGTAGACAGACCGACCGCGCGTGAAAAAGCGGGGCCTGGCGATCGGCCAAGCCCCGCGGATTGCGTTTTCCCTGGCAGCGGGTTTTTCAGATTCGTTTGACCAGAAGGCAGGCGTTGTGGCCGCCAAAGCCGAAGCTGTTGGACAGCATCACATCGGCGGTCGCCTCCCGGGGTTCGTTGGGGATGTAGTCCAGGTCACAGCCTTCCTCGGGATTATCGAGGTTCAGCGTGGGTGGCAGGACGTTGTGCTGCATGCCCTTGAGGCAGGCGATGAGTTCCACGCCGCCGGATGCACCCAGCAGGTGGCCGGTAGCGGACTTCGTAGAGGACACCAGCAGCCCGCCGGTGGCATGGTCGCCGAAGACGTTCTTGATGGCCCCGGTTTCAGCGACGTCGCCCAGTTGCGTGCTGGTTCCGTGGGTGTTGATGTAGTCGACGTCCTCGGGGTTCACGCCGCCGTCGGCCAGGGCCTTTCGCATCGCTTTCGATGCGCCCTTGCCTTCGGGGTCCGGGGCGGTGATATGATACCCGTCCGCCGACGCCCCGTAGCCGATCAACTCGGCGTAGATCCGGGCGTTGCGCTTCCGGGCGTGTTCGAGCGTTTCCAGCACGATCACGCCGGCACCCTCGGCCAGCAGGAACCCGTCGCGGTCCTTATCGAACGGGCGCGAGGCGTGCTCGGGGTCGTCGTTCCGCGTGCTGAGGCCTTTGAGGGCACAGAAGCTCGCCAGCCCGATGCGAGTCAACGCCGCTTCCGAGCCGCCGGTGAGCATCACGTCCACCTCACCACGCTGCAGGGTGCGGAGCGCTTCACCGATCCCGGTCGACGCCGACGCACAGGCCGTCGCCACCGAATGATTGGGCCCGCGAAGGCCCCAGATCAACGAGACGTTGCCCGAGGCGGCGTTGCCCATCAGCTTGGGAACGGTGAACGGACTGACCCGCTTGGGGCCCTTGTCGATAAGCTTGAGGTGCTGGGTTTCCAACTCCTGGAGCCCGCCGATGCCCGTACCGATCAGAACGCCACAACGATCGAGGTCTTCCTGATCGAACTCCAGCCCGGCGTCTTCGACGGCTTCGATGGCCGACTGAACGGCGAACTGGCTGAAGCGGTCCATGCGCTTCGCCTCTCGCGGATCGACCTTCTCGGACGGAACGGTTTCCCAGTCCTTGACTTCTCCGCCGATCTGCGAGGGAAACTCGGACGCATCGAACCGCGCAATGCGCGCGATCCCGCTGCGGCAGTTCAGCAGCGCGTCCCAGGTCTCCGAAACATTGTGGCCCAGAGGGTTTACCGTACCCAGGCCCGTGATGACCACGCGGCAATCAGCCATACAGAAACTTCCCTCGCCCGGCAGTTAAGCCTGATTGGCGTGTTCGTTGATGTAATCGATCGCCTGACCGACGGTCTGGATCTTCTCGGCTTCCTCGTCGGGAATGCTCAGTTCGAACTCATCTTCGAACTCCATCACGAGCTCCACCGTGTCCAGCGAATCGGCGTTCAGATCGTTCACAAACGACGTCTCGCGAGTGATCTCGCTCTTGTCGACGCCCATCTGCTCGGAAACGATTTCGATGACCTTCTCTTGGATTTCGTCGGGCACTTTCGTGACCTCCCTGATCAATACGGGTTTCTGATCCTTCGTTGCTGCCTTCGCAGGTCGCGGTACTATATCGCCCTGCTGCGGGGCATGCAACACATACTTGATTTCTCACCCGCACCGATGCGGGCACGACTCGGACCCGATCCGCGGGCCCGCGAGAGTCCTACATGTGCATCCCGCCGTCCACGCTGAGCACCTGGCCGGTGATGTACGCCGAGGCGTCCGACGCCAGGAAACGCACGGCGTTGGCGATGTCCTGTGGCTGACCGAACCGCTTCATCGGAATCTGGTCCATCGCCATGTCCTTGGCCTGCTGAGGCAGCACGTCGGTCATGGGCGTCTGGATGAAACCCGGAGCGATCGCGTTGGCACGGACGCTCTTGCCGGCCAGCTCCTTGGCGGTCGACTTGGTCAGGCCGATCATGCCCGCCTTGGAGGCAGCGTAGTTCGCCTGCCCGCGATTGCCCTCCAGGCCGGAGAAACTCGCCATGTTGATGATGGACCCGCCACGCTGGCGGACCATGTACTTGCACACAGCCCTGCTGCCGACGAATGCACTGGTGAGGTTCACCTTCAGGACCAGTTCCCAGTCCTCGTCGCTCATCCGCATCAGCAGTCCGTCGCGGGTAATGCCCGCGTTGTTCACCAGCACATCGATGCGGCTGTGCTTTTCGACCACGTCGTCCACCAGCGAGCCGAATCCGTCGCCGTCGGTGACGTCCTGCACGCGGGTCTCCAGGGCGTCGCCCGGATCGCCCAGTTCACCGGGCAGTTCGTCGAGGGCTTCGCTGTTCATGTCCACCGCGACCACCGTCATTCCGTCGGCCAACAGGCCCCGGACGATCTCCCGCCCGATTCCCTGTGCTCCGCCGGTGACGATGGCGACTTTCTTCTGATTCTCAGACATCCGGTGCTTCTCCTTGGTGTTTGGTTCGTCCGTGGGGAGTGCTACTCCGCGGCGGCAAGCTTCTCGATCGAGGCGGCATCCTTCAGCGAGGTGAAATCCGCCCGCCGATGAATCCGTCGCATCAGGCCCGCCAACACCCGGCCCGGCCCGATTTCGTAGAATGTCTCCACGCCATTTTCAAGCAACTTTTCCATGCACTGCTGCCAGCGAACCGGCGAGGTCAGCTGGGCCAGCAGCTTCTTCTTGATACTGTCGGAATCGGTGTGGGCTTCGGCGTCTACATTGCTCAACACCGGTCCGGAGGGGGTTCGGAACGTCACGTCGGCCAATGCGCCGGCGAACTTCTCTGCCGCCGGGGCCATCAGCTCCGAGTGGAACGCGCCGGCCACCTTCAGCTCGATCGCCCCGCCGGCGCCGAACTGCGGAGCCAGCTCGGCGGCCCGCTTGACGGCGGCGGCTTCCCCGGACAGGACGATCTGCCCGGGGCAGTTGAAATTCGCGCACGAAAGGGCTTGGCCGTCGCCGGCGGCTTCGGCGACCAGGTCCCGCGCCTGCTGCTCGTCCATGCCCAGCACGCTCACCATGCCCGAAGGGGTGGCCGTCGCGGCTGCCTGCATCAGCTCGCCGCGCCGGGCGACCAGCTTGACCATGTCGGTGAAGTCCAGGGCGTCGGCGGCGTAGAGGGCGGAATATTCGCCCAGGCTCAGTCCGGCGAAATACGCCGGCTGAATCGAACGTCGTTTGTCGTCCGGGAGGATCTCGTCGAGCACCGCCAGCATCGCCGCCGAGACGGTGAAAATAGCCGGCTGGGCGATGTCCGTCCGGGCCAACTCGTCCTCGGGCCCCTCGAAACAGAGGGTCGTCAACTCCAGTCCGGTCGCGTCGGCGGCCTGCTGAAAGATCGCCCGGGCCGAGGCAAAGCGGTCGTGCAGCTCCTTGGCCATGCCTACGTGCTGGGCGCCCTGTCCGGGAAAGAGAAACGCTGTACTCATGGTTGGTCCTGTCTGATCGTGGTCGCTGGTGGAGATCCCGCGCGGTTACATCTTCACGACGGCGCCGGCCCAGGTCAACCCGGCACCGAACGCCACCAGCAGGAGATTGTCGCCGCTCTTGACGAGGCCCTTTTCCCTCGCCTCAGCCAAGGCCATGGGAACCGATGCCCCGGAGGTGTTTCCGTAGCGTTCGATGTTGAGGTAGATCTTGTCCATCGGGAAGTCGAACTTCTCGGTGGCCGACTTGATGATCCGAACATTCACCTGGTGGGGAACGACCAGATCCACGTCGTCCACCGTCAGCCCGGCCTGGTCCATGCACTCCCCGAGGAGCCATTGCATCTTCTCGACCGCGAATTTGTACACATCCCGACCACGCATTCTGACGTAGTGCTCCCCGGCGGCGACCGTCTCGGCCGACGGTGGCTTGGCCGTCCCGCCGGCGGGTACGTGGATGAAGTCCCATCCGGACCCCTCCGCGTGCATCGTGGTGAATACCACGCCGCGGTCTTCCTCGGTGGCTTCGAGGATCACCGCCCCGGCCCCGTCGCCGAACAGGATGCAGCTGCCGCGGTCGGAATAGTCCGTAAAGCGGGACATCACGTCCACGCCGATGACCATCACCCGCTTGTGCATGCCCGTCTCGATGAACTTCGAGCCGATCGTCAGGCCGTACACGAACCCGCTGCATGCCCCCGAAACGTCGAAGGCCGGCACGCCCGAGAGGCCCAGCTCGTTCTGCACCAGGCAGGCGGTGGCGGGGAATGGCAGATCGGGGGTGATCGTCGCACAGATGATCAGATCCAACTGGTCGGCCTCGATGCCCGCATCGGCGATGGCGTTCCTCGCCGCCTGGACCGCCAGTGTCCGGGTGGACTCCCCCTCCGAGCAGATCCGACGCTCCTTGATCCCCGTGCGTTTGGTGATCCACTCATCCGAGGTATCGATGATCTTCTCGAAATCCTCGTTGGTCATTATCGTATCGGGGACGGCGTACCCGGTGCCCCGGATGGCCGCACGGAGAGGCTGAGACATTTACCTGGTTCCTTCCGAGAGGGTCTCGGTGATCTGCTGGTTGACGCGATGTTCGGCGAACGTCCTGGCCGAGCGGACCGCGTTCATGATCCCGCGGTGGTCGCTGGCACCGTGGCAGATAATGCAGATGCCCGCCACACCCAGCAGCGGGGCGCCGCCGTAATCGTTGAAGTCGTACTTGGCCATGTACCGCTTGGCCGATTCCATGAGCGTCCGGCTGGTGTTTCCGCCCAGGTCCGGCAGCATCGCCGCCAGCTCCGAGACCATGCTCTTAATGACGCCGACGGCCATCCCTTCCATGAGCTTGAGCACGACGTTGCCGACGAACCCTTCGCACACCATCACGTCGCAGGCGCCGCTGAACAGATCGCGCGACTCGACGTTGCCGATGAAGTTCACCGCCTCGTCGTCCCGCAGCAGCTCGCGGGTCTGCTTGACGAGATTGTTGCCCTTGGCGTCCTCCTCGCCGACGCTCAGCAGCCCCACCCGCGGATTCTCGATGCCCACCGATGCCTTGAGATACAGCGAGCTCATGATCGCGTACTGATGCAGGTGGGAGGGGCGACAGTTCACGTTGGCCCCGACGTCGCACAGCGCCACGGGCCCGCTGGGGGTGGGGGTAATGATGGCGATTCCCGGGCGATGCACGCCGGGAAGGCGGCGCAGGCGCATCTGGGCAGCGGCCACGCAGGCCCCGGTGTTGCCCGCGGAGATGATCGCGTTGACCTCGCCGGCCTTGTGAAGCTCGGTGAGCACCGCCAGCGAACTTTTCGGCTTGGAACGCAGCGCCTCGACCGGCGACTCGTTCATCCCGATCACCTGCGGGGCGTGGTGGACGTCGATATACTCCTCCCACCCGTCCGTCGAGGCGAGCTGCTGACGAATTCGCGATTCATCACCGACCAGCACAATGCGGTCGTCATCCTTGATTACATCCCGGGCGGCGAGCGCTCCTCGCACCTCCTCAGCCGGTGCGTTGTCGCCGCCCATGGCATCAATGCCGATCCGCAAGGGACTAGCTCTCCTTCTCGGTCTCCAGGCTCAGCCCGCGACGCACATACCCGCAGTTCGTGCAGGCGGCGTGGGGGAGCTTGGCCTCGTTGCATCGGGGGCAATCCACGATATTCGCCGCACGAAGAGCATGATGGCTGCGACGACGACGGGTTCGCGATCGACTGATTTTCTGCTTCGGTAGCATCGTATTTTCCTGCCTCACTTCGCCGGCAGAGACCTCCACCCACCGGGATCCGTTTCCCGGACAGGCAGAATGGCGTGCCGAAACCTAGTTTTCCGCTGGATTCTTGTCAAGTAAAAACAACGCGCCACGCAGCGCGGGCATCTCACGTGGCAGGGACATCCTGCCCGCGGGCCAACCATCTCATGGGCTGCAAGCCCATGCAACGGCGTAAGCCTGCCGCATCATCCCACCTTGTCCGCCGCCCACGTCGCTGCCGCCTGGAGGGCATCGTCCAGCTTGGCCGGGTCCTTCCCGCCCGCCTGGGCCATCGTGGGCTTCCCGCCGCCCCCGCCACCGGCAACCGTGGCCGCCGTCTTGACCCAGTCGCCGGCCTTGATGCCCAATTCGTCCACCGCCTGCTGGGCGACCATCGCCACCAGCACGACCTTCTCGCCGTCCGTGCCGCCGACGATCATCGCTGCGGCGCCCTTCTGGCGATGCTTGTCGCACTCTGCCCGCATGACAGCCGGGTCGGCATGGTCGGCCCGGGCGATCAGCACCGGCCCCTGGGACGAGGCGACCTCGCCGGTAACTCTCACCGCCCCGCCCCCGCCGGCAGCGGGCTTCTTGCGGAGCGTCTTGATCTCTTTCTGCATCGCGACGATCCGCGCGGGGATCTCCTCCGGGGTGGTCTTCAGCGTGCTCGCCGCCTCGCGGGTTACCTCATCGAGCATCTGCACGTGCCCGACGGCCTCCCGACCGGTCAGCGCAGTAATCCGCCGAACCCCCTTCGCTACCGACTCTTCCGAGACAATCTTGAACAGCCCCACCTGCCCGGTCCGCTTGAGGTGCGTCCCGCCGCAGAACTCCACGCTCACCCGCGACGGGCGGGGGTCGCGGCGGGGGTCTTCCACCCCCATGGACACCACCCGGACCGGGTCGGGATACTTCTCGCCGAATACCGCACGCACGCCGGGAAGCTTCTTCGCCTCGTCCAAGGGCAGATGGTTCACGCCGATGGGGGCATCGTCCAGGATGAACTGGTTGACGAGATATTCCACCTGCCGCAACTCGTCCGGCGTGACCGCCCGGGAATGCGTGAAATCGAACCGAAGCCGATCGGCAGAGACGACGCTGCCGGCCTGGTCGACCTCTTCGTCCAGCACCTGCCTCAAGCCCCAGTTCAGCAGGTGGGTCGCGGAGTGGTTCCGCATCGTGTCCATCCGCGAGGGGCATACCACACAGCGGACGGCATCGCCTGCGCGGATCGGCCCGTGGATGACACTGCCGACGTGCAGCACCGATTGCCCGGCGACCTTCGTGTCCGAGACGTCGAAGACGGCGGCCCCGTCCTTCTGAAGAGCGCCCACGTCGCCGACCTGGCCGCCCTGCTCGCCGTAGAAGTTCGTCCTGTCCAGCACGATGGCGGCCTCGTCGCCGTCGGCCAGCTCGCCCTCGGACACGAACGCCCCGTCGACCACCCAGCCGACAACCGTTGCGTCGATCGGCTCGTTGGAATACTTCGCGCTGTCGTCGGTCGCCGGCAGGCCGACAATGGCGTCGACCTTGAACGTGTCGCCCCCGGCGCGGGAAATCTCGGCATGCTCGGCCATGGCTTGCTCAAAGCCCTCCATGTCCACTTCCATTCCCCGCTCCCGAGCCATCAGTGCGGTCAGGTCCACCGGGAAGCCGTAGGTTGCATAGAGCTCAAAAGCAGTTTGCCCCGGAATCTCCTTGCCGCCCTTCGACCTTATGTTATCGACTTGCTTCTCGAACAGGTCGATCCCACGGTCCAGCGTTCGCCCGAAGCTCTCTTCCTCCTCGCGGAGGATCTGCAGCACTGCGTCCCGGCGCTGCCTGATCTCCGGGAACGCCTCGCCGAAGTGCTCGACGATGGTGGGTACGAGTTGCCCGAGGAACGGTCCATCGATGTCCAGGTACTGTCGGCCGTACCGGGCGGCCCGGCGGAGGATTCGCCGGATGACGTACCCGCGCCCGTCGTTGCTGGGCAGGATGCCATCCGCGATGGCGAATGTCAGCGTCCGGGCGTGGTCGGCCAATACGCGGCAGGCGACGTCGCCCATGTGCACCTGACCCTCGCCGCCCACGTCGAAGCGATCTTCGATACCGGCGTCGGCTCCGTAGCGGTGTTCGGTGAGCGTCTCGATCTGCTCGATGATCGGGCGGAACACGTCGGTGGCGTAGTTGGAGGTCTTCTCCTGGAGGACCATGGCGATCCGCTCGAAGCCCATCCCCGTGTCCACGTGCTGCGCGGGCAGGGGCGAAAGCTGCCCCTCGGCGTCGCGATTGAACTGGATGAACACGAGGTTCCAGATCTCGATCACGCGCGGCGAATCGGCGTTCACCAGCTCGCCGCCGGACTTGTCGGGCGTCAGGTCGATGTGCAACTCGCTGCAGGGCCCGCACGGGCCGGTATCGCCCATCTCCCAGAAGTTGTCCTTCTTGTTGCCGGGGTGAATCCGCTCGGCCGGCAGGTACTTGCTCCAGAGCTCGCGGGCTTCCTCGTCCGGGTCGAGCCCGTCGGCAGCGTCGCCCTGGAAATACGTCGCGTGCAGGCGTTCGGGGTCCAGCCCCCACACCTCCGTAAGCAACTCCCACGCCCAGTCGATGGCCTCGGTCTTGAAATAATCGCCGAAGCTCCAGTTGCCCAGCATCTCGAAAAACGTGTGGTGGTACGTGTCATGCCCGACATCTTCGAGGTCGTTGTGCTTGCCGCCGGCGCGGATGCACTTCTGCGAGTTGGCAGCGCGGGTGTAGTCCCGCATCTCGGTGCCCAGGAAAATCGCCTTGAACTGGTTCATCCCGGCGTTGGTGAACAGCAGCGTCGGGTCGTCGGCCGGCAGGAGCGAGGCACTGGGGACGAACGTATGGCCCCGTTCCTGGAAGAACTCGATGAACTCGCGTCGGATGTCGTTTCCGCTTCGGTGCTTCATGGTTTCACCGTCGCTTCGCCGGAAGGAATGCGACCCGCCGGGCAGGGAAGGTAGAAAGATCGCGTATTCTACAAGCCCACGCCACGCTTGCCAAGAGCTTTTGCGCCGCCAAACGGGAGCGACATGATATTGGGCAGGGCGGTCCGTGGTTCGCTTCGCCCTGCCTGCCCCCTGTCCAGTTATCTCGCCCGCAACAAGTTGCGGGCCCTACCGGCTCGGGACCGATGCTCGATTCGCAGAGGGCCCCCCGCCCCAACGGGGCGACACTGCTTCAGCCGAATCGCCCTATTGCGTTGGGTCGCCGGCGGAATGTGTCGCCCTTTCAGGGCTTTACTTTCTGAGGTCGCACGCAGTCCGGAGGCTTACGCCTCCGGCTACATCCTGGCCGCCCCTTCGGGGCTCGACCACCCGCTGACAAGGC
>JBKHCL010000007.1:0-56271 GCA_046541875.1 Phycisphaerae bacterium
CCGTTTGCAGGAGTTTCCGCCCGCAACAAGTTGCGGGCCCTACGGTCGTAGCACGACCTTCCAGGCCGTGAACACATGGGCTGGAAGCCCATGCCACGAAAACCGCCTCGCCGGCCCGTTGACCGTTCAGGTCTTCACGGAATCCACCGTCACCACTGCGATGGGGGTGAACACCATTACCGGCAGCCAGGCCGCCAGCACGGGCCCCAAGCCCATGTACCGACAGCCGTACACGAACGCCATGAACAGCGTGAGGATGCCGATGCACATGCCCACGGAGGTCTTGATGTTCCGCTCGCGCGAAAGAATAAACGGCAGCGCCAGCAAGAGTTGGAGGATGGTGATGATCGGCTCGGCCAGGCGGGTCTGGCGCGTCAGGCGGACGGCTTGGCGGTTGGGCAGCCGGCGCGTCTCCAGCAGCCGACTCAACTGGACGGTGCTGAGCCATTCCATCCACCGACGGTCCTGGCGGAGGGTGATCTCCTCGGGTGTGAGGTCGGTGCGAACGAGCGCGTAGGGCTTCTCCAGCAGCCAGTAGTTCAGCTCGGTCGATCCCACCGCCCGTTGCCACTGGGCCGAGGCGGCGTAGAAGGTGACCTGCTCGCGGCCGTCGGGCGCAAGGAACGTGAATTCAGGTTGGACCAGCGCCACATGCCGGCCTTCATTTTCGTGCACCATTCGGTCGGCCTGGATCGTCATGTTATACGTCGGGTCCAGCAGCGGCTCACCGAGGCGGATGTTCTCCGCGAGTTGGTCCGGTGGCAGGCCGGTATGGATGCGTTTGTCGCCCTGCCTGGCAGGCCAGCCCCGCGTTGCCGCCAGGACAGGGTCTCGGAACAGCCAGCCCCGATCTCGCTGGTCGTCCCAGACGGCCTGCGAGCCGGACATGCAATGCGTCATCCGTGCATTCCTGTCGCGCACGACGGCCACCGGTTCGCGGAGCGATCGGTCTTGCACCTCGAACCGCGGAGAGAACCACACCACTTCGTTGCCGTCCGAGAGCAGACGCACCTGGAATGATGTCTCGCTGGACTCATCCATGTCGTTGATGCTCTGGGCCAACTGGGATGCCAGGCGCGGGATCAGCAGCTCGCGATCGACCACGATCAGCCCGCTGAGCACGACGGCAGAGACGATCATCGGCAACACGACGCGATAGAGACTCACGCCCGATGCGAGGATGGCTGTCAGCTCGTTGGTGTGGTTCATCCGCGCCAGTGTGAACGCCGCCGCGGCGACGAGGATCAATCCGCCCAGTTCCACGAAGTAGACCAGCGAGTGATAGCTGTAGTACGTCACGATGTGCGAGATCACCTCGCCGATAGGCCTGCTTCCTTCGGCGAACTCGTCCATGTTCACCAGCAGGTCCACGACGATGCGCATGGACATGAGAATGAGAAACCACAGCAGCGCCGCCAACAGGAAGCTGCGGATGACATAGCGGTCGAGCGTCTTCATCTCGACCCCCCGCGCGACGTGTCGGATTGTGCGATCCCGGCGAAAATCATTGTCTCGAATGCCTCATGTACAGCACGGCGTTGGCGGCAAGCAACAGCGCCACCCCCGCCCAGATGGACCCGATCCCGATCGGCTCGGGGACGTCCGGGTTGGTCACGAGTTCCTTTCCCATCAGGATCATCAGCGTCACGACGGACCCGGGAATCGCCGCAAGGGCGACGGCACTGATCAACTGCCCCCCCTTGAACATCAACCCCAGCCCCGCTCCCATCGCGACCATGAGAAAACAGCTGATCCCATAAGCCGCCCTGCCATGAAGCTCGGCCTGGATTTCCGAGAGAATGCGGTCCACCCCCTGGGTAATCAGTTGATCCACCGATTTGAGAATGCCCTTGTCCCGGGTGTATTGCTCGGCGTTGGTGTAGACATCCCGCAGCGAGATGCCGCGCGCCTGATCCACGATCGTCTCGGGAATCGCCAGACGACCGATGCGCCAATCGCTGCGACGCTGGACGCGATCCTCCGCGAGGGTAAGGAACTCCACGGTAATGTTCCCGCTCAGGGTAATGTTCAGGTAGGACTTGTCCTGCATGCGCGACCACGTCGCCTGGATGCTCCCGGCGTCGGCGGTGATGATCTGCCGCATGACCTTGTCGCGGTACACCCGCACGCGCACGGGAATCGGCTGACCCTCGGTGGACACCCCGGAGAGCAGCTCGACCTCGTTGCGCCCGACGACCTGCGCCGCCTGGGCCGAGACCACGTATCGCTGGTCGATCCCCTGCAGGGAATACTCGTTGCCCTGGTTGATCTCCCCGGCGACCAGGCGAACCGCGTTGTTGTGCAGGATGTCCCGTCGGATGTCCGCCAGGCCCTGCCGGATCCTGCCGTGATCCGACGGATCGTCCCGCATTTCCAGCAGTTGCGGCCAGCTGTAGCTCTCGGGCTTTTCCTCCATCTGCCCGATGACGTTCGGCAGCGGAGGCGACTCGAAGTAGACCTCGCCGAGATGGACCACGTTCTGCCCGCCGGTCTCGGTCTGGGCGGCGTTCTCCAACTGGATGGTCACGAACGTCCTGCCGCCGTAGCTTCGGAAGTGGACATCGGCGTAGGAGGCCGCCAGCAGGCGCGATCGGCCGTCCGGGTCGAGATCGGCCCCGACGACGCCGAAGAGTTTGTCGGTCCTGGGGTCCACCTCGTCGGCATGCAACAGCCACGTTCCGCGTTTGAAGTAGCCCTCGCTCTGGATCCTGTGGTAGATGATCCCGCGCAGATTGGCCTCGGCGGCGTGGGCGGCCATCCGGGCCAGCTGCGGAGTCACGAAGTTGCTCAGCACCAGCGTCAGCAGCGTCACGCCCAGTCCCAGCCCGAGGGCGGGGCGGAGCAGCGTGAGGGTGGGAATTCCGCTGGCCCGGCAGGCGAGCAGTTCGTTGTCCTGGGCGAATCGGCCATACACGAACGTCGCGGCGAACAACGCCGCCACCGGGAGCGTCAGGGAGATCGTCGCCGGAACGGTAAAGACGAACAGGCCCAGCACCTGCGAGGCCGCCAGCCCCTGTCGACGGAGCGGTTCGAGGATCGCGAAGACCGTCATCACGAGCGTGAACGGTACGAGCGCCTGCAGCAACACCTTGAGCAGATCGCCGGTTATGTATCCGTGTAGTGTCCGTATCACTCGAGCAGGACTCCGTTCGCAGCGGGGTCCGTCCCGCCACGGGATGCTTCGCCTTTGCCATGAATGGCCCGGACGCGCTTCGCCCGCCTTGCAGCAGGCCGTCGAATCGCGTCCACCGTTCCAGGCGGGCATTGTAGGCCAGCCCCCGCCCGAGAGGCAAGGGCCCGACCGGGTTGATTCCTTCGGCGGTTTCGTGCAGTCTCCCTCGCCCGAGTGCCGATACCGATAGTATGAACCGCCACGCCCCGCCGGGGGCAGGCCTGCGATTGGGATTCTCGCTGATTCAGACAGACGCAGACTGGAAAGACACCCGCATGCTACTTGAGTCGAGTTTTGCTTTTATTGCCATTCTGAACCCCTTCGCGCTGTGCCTCTACGTCGGGCAGATCATCGACGACGTCGGGCTGCGGGCCTTCAGCATGGTCCTGCTGCGGGCGTGCATGCTCTCGATGATGGTCTTCCTGCTGTTCGGGTACACCGGCGAGTTCGTCCTGAGCAACATTCTGCAGATCCAGCCTGAGGCGATGCGCGTCTTCGGCGGGATCATCTTCCTCATCGCCGGGTACAACTACGTCATGAAAGGCTACCGGGCGGCAGTCATGCTGCGCGGAAGCCTCGAAGAACTCCCCTCGGCCATCGCCCTGCCCTACATGATCGGCGCCGGGACGATTACCCAGGCGATTCTCGTGGGCAAGCACAATCCGCACTGGGCGACCGGGGCGATCCTGGTCGGCGGGGTTATTTTCAGCTTCGTGGTGATGATGTCGTTCGGCCTCATCCGCGAAACCATGAAAGGCCCGCGCGAACGCGTTTTCGAACGCTATGTCAACACCCTCGCCCGCCTCAACGGCCTGGTGATCGGCGCGCTGTCGGTACAGATGATCGTCCGTGGGCTTCACGGCCTGTGGCTGCTGTCCGAAACGCCAGCCGGCTGACAATACCCGCGCCGCCGGCCGGCCAATTCGGAACTCAGGAACCCTTCTCCGCGTCCGCCCGGTCGTCGGGCGTTTTCTCGACGACGGTCACCGTTACCGTCTGCGTGAGGTTCTTCCTGGCGTCCTTCAGGAGCCCCTTGCCGGCGGCGTAGTAGGTGAACTGCAACTCGTTGCTGCCCTCGGGCAGCGCCCAACTGAACGTGCTGACCTCCGCCATCGGAAGTCCGGCCCGCTGGCGCGTGGACGCTTCGTGCATGAGCATGACCTTGTGCTGCATGCCCAGTTTTTCATTGAGACGGAAGCGATACGTAACGACCTGGCCGGGCTTGAGCATCGTCGTCAGCGGGCGTTTTTTGAACTCCTTGGCCTTGACCTCACGGGGCTTTCGTTTCGGGCCCAGCTTGCCCTCGGCCTTGCTGCTTCCGCCCCGGGGGGTGTTCAGGATCGTCAGCGGTGCGAAGGGCACTGCCTCTTCGGCGGCGTTGCGGAAGTCCACCCGCAGCCGCACGAGTTGGCCGGGCTGGACGACGTCACGATCGACGCTGAGGCGCATCGCAATTCCGCCGACCGGGGCGGTCCAGGGATACTTCTCGGCGTCGACCTTCTCCGGGGCGGGCTTCTCCTTCGACCGCTTGATAATCTCCTGGATCAGCACGACCGAGCGGATGCGCGTATCCCGCGAGCGGGACTTGCGGGCCATGCTGTAGATCGGCTGGACGGCCGGCGGACCGGTCTCCATCAACTCGTCATACGCAAGCAGAACCTTCTTCACGTCGTTGCCGTCTAACTGCCCGACCAACCTGGCGAGGCGTTCCCGGCGGAGCTTCGCTTCGTTCGGGTCGGCCTGCGCTCTGGTGGGGGTGTTGGCGTCGTCGGCCTGCTCGGCGCCAGCTGCCCTGCCGCCCCCGATCCATGAAACCGCCGCGAGACACATCACCACCACTGCCCCTGCCAGCCATCCTGTCCGCATTGCATTCTCCTGCATGGAGTTCCACTTGAAAACCGCGTCGCCCGTCGCCGGAATCACCCCCTCAGCATAAGACGATCCGGAGGCAGACAGGTTCCAGGGTTCCTCCCAGCCGATGACCAAGCCGGTGAAATCGCCTCCTTCGCCGGTTCATGGTGCGGGCGTCCTGACATGCCCCTGTCTTGCCGAACAAACAGACGCCCGGCGATTGGATCTGCTGGCCCCCGCGTAGGGCGTGTGCTATGGTGACGGGACCATTGCGACCCCCGCACAAGGTGAGACCATGACGCGAATGAAGCGCCTCGGATGGGCACTGCTGGCGATCTCGACCCTCATCGGCTGCCAACGCGGCGATACGCCCAACGCCCCCGCACCGGCGACCCCCAACCCGGCCGCTGCGCCCACCTGGCGGACCGACGAATTGGCAGCCAAGCGTCACCGGCAGTTCTGCGAGCGTGCCGGGCGACACGATTACCCCATTCTCTTCCTGGGCGATTCGATCACCGAGGGCTGGTTCGTGACCGGCATGGACGTCTGGAAGCGGGAGTACCGCCCCATGGACGCGGGCAATTTCGGCCTCTCCGCCGACCGCACCGAGACCATGCTCTGGCGTCTGGAACACGGGGAGTTGGAGGGTCTTTCGCCGAAGGTCGTCGTGCTCATGATCGGTACGAACAACCTCAAAAGCGGGCCCATCCGCCACACCCCCGCCCAGACAGCCGAGGGCGTCACCGCCGTGGTCGACCTCCTCCAACGAAAGCTGCCCGAGACGAAAATCCTGCTGCTGGGCATCCTGCCACGTCAGCCGAAGTACGAGTGGTTCCCCGCAGCCCGCAGGGAGACCAACCGACGCATCGCCAAACTCGCCAAGCGAGAGAACGTTCGCTGGCTGGACTTCTCCAGCCGCTTCCTGGACAGGCAGGGACGCCTGCGCGAGGAACTCTACCGCGAGGATCTGCTGCACCTCTCGGACAAGGGGTACGAGGTCTGGGCCGACGCGATGGGCCAACCGCTGCGGGAAATGCTGGCGGAGGGATGAATCCGGTTCGCCTCGGCCGGATCTGGATCGTATTTTCCGGATGACGCTTCCCTTCTAACCGGAAACCAGACCCATGCATATCAAGCGCCCAACCAGCGCTTCGCCAACGGGTTCCAAGGATGGATTCACCCTGGTGGAGTTGCTGATCGTCGTGGTGATTCTGGCGATTCTCGCCGTGATTGCCATCCCCTTCGTCCATGGCCATCAGGAGGACGCCGAGGCCCGCGTGTTCGTCACGAACCTCCGCCACGCCTGCGACCAGTTCAATCTGTATCGCATGGAAGAGGGTGAATATCCGCCCGACACAACGCCGGGAATCATACCGGCGGGCATGGCCGATCGGCTTGCGTCGCTGAAGTGGACCTCTCCCACGCCCATTACCGGCCAATGGGACTGGGACTACAAGCAGTACCACTTCACCGCCGGCGTGTCGGTGTTCAAACCCAATCGCGATGCCAACGCCATCGCCGAACGCGTGGACGCCATCATCGACGACGGCGACCTGAGCACGGGCGGCTTCCGCAGCCGCGTCGACGGCTACATCCAGGCCGTGGAGTTCTGACGCGCAACGGAGAGCTCCTCCGCTGCTCAGTCTCCCATCACCGTCACGACGATCCGCCGATTTCGCGGCTTGACGTCGCATTCCAGGTGGAAGATCTGCTGCCATGTTCCGGTGGTGAGTTGTCCATCGGCGATGGGAACGGTCAGCGACGGGCCCATCCAGGTGGCCTGCAGGTGAGAATGGCCGTTGCCGTCGTGCCATGCCTGCTCGTGGCCGTACTCGGTGGACGGGGGGATCAGGCGGTCGAGCAGCTCGGGCATGTCCCGCTCGAGCCCGGGCTCGAACTCGATGGTCCCGATCGTCGCCGTCGAACCGATGTTGAACACGTGCACCACTCCGGTGGCGATGCCCGCGCGTTTCACGACGTCGGCCACGTCGCGCGTGATCTCGTGCATATCCCGATGGCCGCTCGTGCTCAGCTGGATGGTCTCCTGGTGTGTCACGGTCTCTCCTGGTCTGAAGGTCGATGGTCAGTATAGGCGGACACAGCTGCAGCGGCAAATGGCAGGGGGAGCAAACCGTCTATTCGAACGCCCCGGTTCCACGTGACCAATCGCCACCGGAACATCAAAAGGACGACAGGGATTGCTCGGAAATTGGCATTTGGAATTTGGCCCTTTCGGCCGCTGTGGGTAAGGTATGGGCAGGTTCACTCAGAAAGGACGTGCCCGTGTACGAGATGGGTCAGAAGGAAATCGAAGCGGTCCGCAAGGTCATCGAGGGCGGACAGCTGTTTCGCTACGCCGACGGCGAGACCGCGAAGCATACCGCGAAGTTCGAGAAGGCGCTGGCGGAGAAGCTCGGGGTCAAGCACGCCCTGGCAGTCTCCAGCGGGACCGGCGCCTTGGCGACCGCTCTGGCGGCAATGGGCATCGGCCCGGGGGACGAGGTTATCGTGCCCGGCTACACGTTCATCGCGACGGCCTTGGCGCCGCTGAGCGTGGGGGCGGTCCCCGTGATCGCCGAGGTCGACGAGACCCTCACGCTGGATTGCTCCGACGTGCAGCAGAAGATCTCCCGCTACACCAAGGCCATCATTCCGGTCCACATGCTCGGGCTGCCGTGCGATTTGAGCACGCTGATGCGGATCGCCCGCAAGCACGAGTTGATTGTCGTGGAAGACGCCGCCCAGTCTGCCGGCGGGTCGTACCAGGGCAAGCGGATGGGGTCGATCGGGCACGTGGGCGCCTTGAGCTTCAACCACTACAAGATCATCTCCTCCGGCGAGGGCGGCGCGGTGGTGACCAATTCCTCGCAGGTCCACCGACGGGCGATGGTGTATCACGACGGCGGCTGTGTGTTCTTCGATCGCCAAAGCGCCAAGAACACCGAGGCGTTCTTCGCGGGAATGAACTACCGCATCTCGGAGATCCAAAGCGCGATCCTGAACGTTCAGTTGGGTCGGCTGGACGGCATTCTCAAGAAGCTTCGCGCCCGCAAGGCCGCGATGGCCGAGATCATGGGCCAATCCGACGCGTTCGATCTGAGCCCCTGCCACGAGCCCGAAGGCGACTGCGCAACCGTCCTGCCGCTGATGTTCGGCTCGGGAGACGCCGCCCAGGCCTTCGCCCGCGAGCACGGCCGGACGTGCGAGATGTTCCGCCCGATCGACACCGACCGCCACGTGTACACCAACTGGGACCCGGTGCTGAACCACTCGGTGCATCACCCCGGGCGCAACCCGTGGAACTGGACACATCGTATGATGGAGCAGGGAGCGGACTGCTGCCCGAAGACGCTGGAGATTCTCGCCAAGACCGTCTGCGTCAAGACGCCGTTCGACGTGACCTTGGCCGACGCCCGCAAAATCGCGCGGACGCTGCGGGGCTGAGCGTGCGGAAACCGCTCAGGGCCGGCGCGAGAGATGGCTTGCCCGCTCGGAAGGCGATTCAGCGCGTGGTGGGCGCGAGGGGACCGGTCTGCTGGTCGTCCGCCTGGCCGACGGGAGTAGTCGGCTGGGAGCCTTCGCCGTTCCAGTCTTCCAACTGGTCGACGACCTTCCGACAGACCTCGGCTGTGCGGTCGATGGTACGCTGACCCCAGCCGATCAGGTCGGGGCTGTCGGGCAACCGGCCAAGGTGGTATCCACCGAGGAAGGTTGCACCGATCACGATGAGGGTGCAAAGTCTCTTCACAATTCCATCCGGGATTCAGAGAACAGCGACTGACAAAGCCTCCGTGCCGCGCGCAGGCGAACCTGCGCCCGCTATCCTGATCTGTCGGACATTGTAGAGGGCGTCTTAGGCAGAAACAACCGTAATGCCATGTTTTACGCACATTTCGCCCTGAATTCCGTCGATTTGGAGAAAATCCGTCGATTTTTCGGGCCAAGCCCCTACCCCGTAAAGGGGGTCATACCCTACCCCGACCACCTCAGACGCCTTGGGCGGGAATTGCGTATCCGTGCTCCCGATTTCCGCACGAAACCCCGGTCTGTGTTAAAGCATGCCGCGCACAATGACGACAAAGATCATACGCCGTACGGAGGTACCGTTTGTGGAGGAGTGTCTGATGAATCGTCCCTGCCCAGGGTTCACCATCGTGGAAGTCCTCATCGTCGTGCTGATCCTCACGATCGTCGCGGTGATCGCGGCTCCACATCTCGGTGGAGCCACCAACGACACGCGGGAAGCACGCCTGGAGACGGACATCAAGTCCATGCGCCAAGCCATCGAACGGTACTGCCTGGAGCATCACGGCAACCGCGGGCCGCACCTCGACGAGAGCAAAGCGCTGGACATGGATAACTTCCAGGTCCGCCTGATCGGCAAGACCGACGCCGACGGAAAGGTCAACGATGCTGGCCGATACGGGCCGTACCTCATGAAATGGCCCACCAACCCCTTCGTTCCCGACAACGTCTCGGGCGACATCACCGTGGGCGCCACGCTCCAGCCCAAACGCAACGGCCAGACCGGCTGGTACTACGACATCAACACCTGCACGATCAGCGCCAATTCCACCGTCGGCGGGCTGGAAACAGACCCGGTCAGTGACGATATCAGCGCGATTCCGAACCAGATGCTCACGGACTGACCGTCTCGGCCCGGCGGGAGCGGCGTCGGCGGGCCTCCTTTCGCAGGCGGGCGATTTCCCGGCTGCGCTCGTCGGTAAGGCGCTGGATGTAGATCGGTCCGGTTCGGAGATTGTGCTGCCATTCCTTCGGCAGGAACCCTTTGTACGCGGTCGCCAGCAGTCCCATCGCCAAGGCCGCTGCAACCAGGCTGGGTCGACGGAGATACACCCACGTCCACACGCCGGCCCCCACCGCACACGCGCCCACCAACAGCCAGTTCGGCCAGTGGAGCAGCGCGAAGAGCGCCACCGACGTCAGCAGGATCCCCGTTCGTGACGTGCCGACGTCCCTCAAACGCGGGACGAGGAACCCCAGAAATACCAGCAACTGAATGTAGGCGTACAGCGGATAGGTCAACAGCGGGCAGACCATCTCTGCCGGCTGGGGCGAATGTCCCGCCGCCATCCCCCCTGCCAGCAACGCTCCGGCCGGCACGACGACCGGAACCGCCAGCCGCTTGACCGCCGGGACGAACTGGTCTGGTCCCACGAGACCCCACCGCACGCCGCGGCGCCAATCGTCCCACAGACCGGCCGCGATGACACCGGCCAACGCCACCAGAATCGCGTAATGCCACCCCTCCCAGTGTTTCGTGTAGGACGGCAGGAAGAACCACTGGAAGGCGAAGAACGCCGGGAACACCGCCAGTTGCAGCATGGACCACCGGGCGCGCGAGCTGCTGAGCCGGCTGCGCCACACCGCCGCACACACGACGGCCGACGTGGCGGACACACCCATCGCCGCCCACCAGACCTGGCGCGACACGTCAAAGCCGGCCGCCAGGTCCAGGTCTCTGGGCCCGAAACGCACCCACACGCCGGTGAGCACAATCGCGATATTCAGCAGGACAAGAGCCCCTGCCATGGTCAGCTCCCGGCGTCCGCGTCCGCAGATCAGTTGTCCTGAATGGCCTGGTCTTTCCGACGAACCTTCTCAGCCTGGGTTTCCTTGAACTCCGCCAGCCGCTGGGCCATGGCGGGGTCTGCGACGCCCAGGATCTCCGCGGCGAAGACGGCTGCGTTCTTCGCGCCGGCCGACCCGATAGCCATGCACGCCACCGGAACGCCGGGAGGCATCTGCATGGTACTCAGCGCTGCATCCACACCTACCAACGGCCCGGAGTTGATCGGAATCCCGATCACCGGCAGCGTGGTGTTCGCCGCCAGCACGCCACCCAGCGCCGCCGACATGCCCGCCCCGGCGATCAGCAGCTTCAACCCGCGGTCCCGCGCGGTGACAGCGTATTCGTGTGCGTCCTCGGGCGTGCGGTGGGCGGAGATCACCCGCATCTCCCAGGAAATGCCGAACTCATCGAGCTGGGCGGCACATTTCTTCATGATCTCCAGGTCACTGTCGCTTCCCATCACGATTCCGATTGTTGGTGTCTCAGGCATGATTCTCCTCGTCGGCGGCGCGCAAGCCGGCCGCTTCGCGGAAGTCCAGCGCCACATTGACAACCCGGTGGCGGGACTAGTTCAGCGAGACGTCCATCGCCTCGCGGTACGATTTCAGCCGGAAAGTATGCGTAAGAAGTCCCCACGCGTCAAGCTTGCCGCACCATATATGGACGATTTCGCTACCGTGACAACCCCGATTCCGGCGAAAAACCGCCTGCTTCACGGCTGACCAACAAATGCAAAGCCTTGCTGCAACAGGCCCGATGAACCGATTAGAATGTACCGCAGCGCTACACGAACCGATTCACGACACCGAAAGGTCGCCATGAACAGACCGACGCGCACCGGTTTGCTGATTTTCGCCCTGACCGCCGTGCTGGCCAGCGGCTGCAAGGACCCCATCTACTTCCCCATCGAGCCTGTCCGCACCGACGCCCAGGGCAGCGAGGGATACGACCTCGACGCCGATGGGACGGCGGACGTATTTTTCCTGTCCACGCCCGATGCCAACGGTCGGCTGGTCAGCGTCTCCTACGACCGCAACGAAGACGGCACTCCCGACAGCGTCATCTCGCTGGACAGCATTCCCGTCGAACAATGCCGCCACCTGGTGATCATCCTCGATGGATTCAGTCACGACGTGGTCCGCGAGTTCCACAACACCCGCGGGCTGAAGCTGTTCCATTCGCCATCGAAGATCGTCGCCCCCTACCCCACGATGACCGACATGTGCATGGAAGACATTCTCGGGTTCGTCCCGGTCAAGGGGTTTCAGGCGGAGTACTTCGATCACCGCCGGAACCGCATCGTCGGCGGAGCGGGCGAATACCTCTCCGGCGGAAACCAACCCTACAACCAGCTCATGCACTACCGGGCGGACCTGATCGTCGACGCGGTGGCGTATCTGTACCCGATGAAAATCTTCGGCCATGAGTTGGACCGCGTGAAAGAGACGTTCGACAAGCGGGCCTCTCGCGAGGTGCTCACGTATATCGTCAGCTCGGCCGGCGTGAGCACCCGCGACGGAAAGGACGGGCAGTTCGCCTGCCTGCGCGAGGTCGATCGACTGGTCAAGCAGGTGGTCGCCGAAACCCGAGGCCTTACGAAAATCACGCTCCTGTCCGACCACGGCCACAGCTACACGCCCGCCCGACCGGCGAAGCTTGAGGCCTTCCTGGAGAAGAACGGCTGGGATGTCACCGACCGTCTCTGCGACAGAGACGACGTGGTGCTCGTCAAGTTCGGCCTGGTGACGATGGCCAGCCTCTCGACCCGCCGCCCCCACGCGCTGGCGAAAGACCTGGCCGCCTGCCCTGCCGTCGAACTGGTCAGCGTCCGCAACAAACAGAATCCATCATCGCTGACGGTGTACGAAGGCCCTGTCCGCAAGGGGGCGCCGCGGGTCGAAGCCACCATCACCCGCACCAGGACGGGACGGTACATCTACGAGACAAACGGGGACGATCCGCTGGGACTCGCCGACGCTCTCAAGACGCTCCCCCACCCCGGCAAGCACGGCTCGTACGACGCCAATGACCTCCTTGCCGCCACGGTGGACGCGAAGTACCCCGCGCCGATGCAACGGCTGTGGCGGGCGCATTTCGGCCTGGTGGAGAATCCGCCCGACGTGATCGTCTCGCTCAAGGCCGAGTACTACAACGGCTCGGAGGCGCTGGCCCGCTGGGTGGATGTCAACAGCACCCACGGCGGCCTCGCCCGCAGCCAAAGCGTGACATTCATCATGAGCACCATCGGCCCGCTGCCCCCTGTGATGCGTGCCCGCGACGTGCCGGCCGCCATGCGAAAAGCCCTCGGCCAGCCGCGTTGGCCTATCCGGGAATGAACTCCATGACCAATCTCAAAGCACTCGGGCATCGGCTGATCTGGACCCCCGCCGGTGCGTGGACGACGGACGAAGACGCCCCCCGAACACGGGCGGCGCTGACGGCAGAGGCGACGCGCCGAGTCACCCTCAGCGAGTACGAACAGCGGATGATCCGCCCGACCTCCCGCCTGGCAGCGGGCACGTCGCGACCCGCCGCCCAAGCCGAGCCGACATTCCTCACCGATGCCGACGCCGAGCTGGTGGGAACCGCGATCGGCGAACATGCAGCCATTCTTGGCTATGTCCTGGATGCGCTGGCCGTTCTGGAAGACCACGTGGAGCTGGTCATGCGTCATCATCGCGATCGCCCCGAAGACTCGATCGAACAGCTCAAGCACGCCGCGCGCATGAAGCTCCACGCCCACGACAGCTCGTGGGTCGGCCATCCCGTCTGGGCCAACGGCGGCTGGAGCATCCCGCTGGAGCGCCGCGCGCAGCTGGCGTCGGCCATCGAAGCCGTCCGCTCCGCCGCCGGGCAGGCCGGCCAGCACTGGGAGTTTCTCGACCAGTCCGGGCGGTGACCACCCAGCCCAACGGTGCTATTGCCGAACTCTGAGCGATCGTCCGACGATGCGGAGTTGATCGACGCGGGCCCATTTCTGGTTGATGACCCAATCGGCGTGAACGCCCACCCCGCGGATGTCCGAGAGGTCCTTGCTCGACAGCTCTATCTCCTTGCCGATGCGGCGCGTCCGGGGGTTCACGACGCGCCACTTGCCGACCTTTGCCGGGCGGAAGGTGAGCGTGTCCCACTCCCAGCGAGACTGGCTGAACGTGCGACCGGAGACGACCCATCGGCCGTCGGCGAGCTTGAGCATCACGCCGAATCGTGTCACCGCCTGTGACATGAAATCGAACCGTACCATCGCATCGCGGCCGGAAAGGTCCACGCGGATATCGTCGGTGTAGAACGCGTTGGAGTTTCGGATCCGCACCGAGCCGGTAACCATCATGCCCTTGGGATTCTCGGCCTTGGCGGGCGAGCCGGGCCTGGAGGACATCCCCCAGCCGCGATCACCGTTGGAAACGGTCCAGCGTCCGATAGCGTTTTCCCCGGGCAGCTTGCCGCCGGTGCGCGGGGCGAAGTCTTCCACGGCGCGGGACGTGCCCTTCTCCCATGTTCGCGTCTGAACGGCGATGGACGGCTCGCTTCGGCCGGCCTTGTTCACCGCCACAAGACGATAGACGCAGTTGGCGTCGGCGGGAAGTTTGCGGTCGACGTGTCGGTCCGCGGCCGGTTTCAAGGTCGCCACGTCTTTCCATGACCCGTCGCCGCCGCTCCGCTGCAGGATGAGTCGATCGGCACCGAGATCCTCGGCGATCCATCGCAGGGCCGCAGCGCTGTCGCTGAGAGTCTCGGCCTTGAGCCCCCGAGGACGAAGCGGTTCGTCGCGGGCGGCGAGATTCAGTTCCTTCGCCGCCTTGCCGATGTAGACCTTTCCGCTCTGTTTCTCGTAGGCGACGGGCAGCTTGCCGACGACGGCCTCGCCGCCGTGCAGCGACCGCGTAACGCTCGCTTTGACGCGCGACCAGTCCAGCACCATCAGCACACACGCGCGGGCGTCTACGTCGAACTCGATCCACTTGTTGAGCTTATAGCCTTTCCCGCGATACCGCAGCGGCATGTAGAGATTCGCTCCGCCGCGGGCGAAGGTCCCCGTGCGGAATGTCGGCTTGGCCGGTTCCAGCACGATGCACGTCATGACCGCACCACTCGGCGCGGTGATGGTGAACCCTCCATCGAAGGTCTTGATGGTGTTGTACTCGGGCGTATTGAGTCGCCACAGGCTGCCGTCCCGCGAGGTGTCGGAGCTGACGAACACCGCCTCGGCGCCGCTGGTCGGGTCGAAGCTCGTGTGGAACCGCCGCACGTGATTCTTCACGCCCATGCACGAGCCGGATACCACGCTGTATCCACCGCCGCGAGACGTGAACTCATGGTCCCGCAGCGTTCCTTCCTTGCCATCGCCCCGACGCGGCGGCTCGCCGGCAAACAGATTCGTCTGCCCGCCGGTGCGCCCGGTGCGTCCACTGCCGGCGGTGAATTGCGCCCCGAGCCCCTGGATGCGGAACGTGTTGGTGTCCGGCCCGGCGTGACATCCGGCGGGACGCCGCCCGGCTGCGTTGACCAGAGCGACCACGTCGTTGGCGTCCTTGAAGCGATTGCGGAAGATCGTGATTCCGTGCGATTTGTCCACGTAGTTCAGACCGATCGCATCGGCCGGGTTCTTCGCCCTCACGTCGGCCGGGTAGAACAGCACGCTGTAAAGCCCGCCGCCCCACTCATCGACGTCCCAGCTTTCGTCGCCCCTGGTCCCCAGGAAGCGGTCGTACATCCATTTCAGTGCCGGGCGTTGCTTCTCGGGCGCGTAGTAGAACGCCATCCCCAGCGTACCGTGGCTGCGGTAGTGCGGATGATCGTCGGCGAGGTCCGCGCGAATGCCGACTCGCCCATCCGAACCGGTGGGAATGGGCGTGGTTCCCGCCAGCGTCGTCCAGAAAGTCCTGCTGTAAGCGGGTACGTCCTTCCGCAAATCGCCCAGCCCCGCGCGCTTCGCGACCACTCCGAACGGGGCGGTGAACGTCGCCGGATAGAGCGTGTAGCCGATGCCCTCGGGGTTCCACCCCTCCGAGCCGAGGTTGGCTTTGATATGCCTCAGAAGCGTGCCATACGCGCTGGCCGCCAGGTCGCGTCCGCCCTTCTCGTCGCAGGCGAGAGCGGCGATTCCGCTGGCTCCGTAACGCACGCCCTGCCAGTTGTTGGCGATCTTCGTGTTCGCGCCGCGCCCCATCGAGGCCATCATGCCCGAGGCGATCTCCAGCAGCTCGCGTGAAACGTCCTTGCGGAGTTTGGCGTCCCATGCGTCGTAACAGAAGTCATACGCCATCGCCACGCTCATCGCCCCTGCCGCCCGGGTGAGGCCTTTGCTGTGGGGATCGTTCCAGAACTTCTTGTCCGAGATGATCTCGCGCGTGAGCTTCGCGGCGTCGCGGGCGTAGCTCTTTTCACCGGTCAACAGGTACAGCTGCGCCTGGTGTCGCAGCGTCATGTCGTACAGGACGCTCTTGAGTTTCTCGCGGTCTCGCCCGGCCGTCGCCTTGGCGCGGATCGTTTTGACCATGTGCGAGAAGGGAGGCTTCTTGACTTTCTCGCGCAGGGCGGGGACCTCGTCGGGATCCACAAACAGCCGCGGATGGCCGGCGGGCAGGTCGGCCCACGCAGCCGCACAGAGAGTGAGCACAAAACACGTCGTCGTCAGCATTCGTCGCATCGTGAACCTCAGAGAAGGGAAACGCCCTGCCTTCCCGCAGGGCTCTGCTATCCTATACAACCCCGCAACCGCCGAGCCGTTTCGCCGGCCCGCCAGGCGGGATGCACACTACATCTGAATCGTCAGGGTCACCGGCACATCGGCCGGCAGCGTGACCTCGCGATAGGCGTTGCCGAAGTCCGATCGTTCGACGAAGGCCTCGTCGCAGTCGCACTCGATCGAACGGATGCGTCCGCCGGCCCCGAGAGTGATCTCGCCGGCCTCGTCGGCGATGAGTTCGGCGACAATCACACCGGCGGCGGTGTCCCACTCGATGCTCACCGTCACCCCGCCGCGCGCCCGCATCCCGCAGATGCGCCCGCTGGGCCAATCCTCCGGCAGCGCGGGCAGGAGATTCACCAGCCCGGGCTTGGAGAAGAGCAGCATTTCCAACACGGCGGCCGAGGCGCCCAGGTTCGCGTCGATCTGGTACACCGTCTGCCCGCCCCAACTGAGCGTCAGGCCCATTTGTCGCCAATCGTTGTGGTAGGTCAGCAGGTTCGGCCCGGTGCATGCCCGGGCGAGCAACTGCAGGCACTGTGCAGCTTGGCCGGCGTCGCCCAGACGTGCCCAGATGTTCGCCATGTGCACCAGCGACCAGCCGGTCTGCGAGTTGAGCCCGACGACCAGCCGTTTCTCGACGGCGGTCTCAATGGCGTCGAACAGGTCCGCTTCGCTCTCCGCGGTCACCTCGCTGCCCGGGAACAGCGGATAGATGTGCGAGAGATGCCGATGGTGGTAGTTGTCGCCCAGCGCCGGGTGCATCCACTCGGCGATGGCCCCGTCGTCGTTGACCTCGTACTCGGGCATCGCCTCGAGCAGGCCTCGCCAGCGCAGCACGCCGTCTTCCTCCAGGCCGAGCATTTCGCAGGCGTCGCACAGATTCGTCAGCAGCTCGCGAGCGACGGCGTAGTCCATCGTCGCGTTGACGGTCACTCTCGGCGTGCCTTCCACGCCCGAGGGATGGTTCTCCGGCGAGATCGACGGGCTGAAGACGATCTGCCCCTCATCGTCGAGCACGCAGAAGTCCTCGTAGAACAGGGCGACCTCCTTCATGAACGGAATCGCCCGCTCGCGCAGGAACGTCTCGTCGCCGGTGAACAGCCAATACTCGTGGAACAGCTGCGCCAGCCAGCCCGCACCGGCCGTCCAGTTCAGCCACAGGCTCGAGAGCTGCAGCCCGTGGGTGGTCTGCGCATGGGCCGCCACGATGCCACGACAGTCGAACAACTGCCGTGCGTTTCGGCGGTAGTCCTCCAGAGACCGCTCGTAGAAATCGAAGTACACTCGCGTCGTCTCGGGCAGGTTACCGGGCAGCGCGGCCCAGTAGTTCATCTGGATGTTCTCGTTGTTGTGGAAGTCGCTGGACCACTTCGGGGCGTAGTCCCCGTTCCAGATGCCCTGGAGGTTCGCCGGCAGCCGACCGCCCCACGATGAGCAGATCAGCAGATGCCTGCCAAAATCGAACATCCGCTCGATCAACGCCGGGGCCACCTCGCCGCTGTAGCCATCCAGCAACAGGCGCTCATTGCTGAGTTGGCGGGACGGGCCACAGTCCAGGTCCAGCCGGCAGCGGTGGAACAGTTCCTGATGCGTCGGGGCGTGACGCGCGAGAAGGTCCTGGTACCCCCCTGCCTCGGACAGTTCGCTGTTGATGCGTTCGATGGCCTCGTCGGCCGACTCGTTGGCGAACAGGCCGACCAGCACGGTGACCTCGTCGGCCCGCTCGACGGCAATGCGGTCGCCGTGGGTCTCCATGGAACCACCGTCTGTTTCGACGCGTCCGACGCCCCCGAACCCGCCGCCGCGATCGTACATGCCCACGATTTCCATCGTCGGCGCGTCGGCCCGGGAATGGTAGACCATCTCGGCGCGTCGGGCGACGCGTCCGTCGGTGTCGGGCGGATCTTTCCGCCGGCCATGCGGGGTCAGTCGGATCTCCAGCGAGACCGCGCCCGGCCGATCGGCGGCGATGTGCAACGCGACCAGCCCGTCCGGGCGAGAGACGATCAGCCGACGCGTGAACCTCACCCCGCCCTCGGTCCACGCGACGGTGACTTCTCCGGTGGACAGGTCCAGCGTGCGGGAATAGTCGGCAAACGCCTGGCGTGTGTCCTGCTCGATCTCGATATCAAAGGCGGGGTGGTACGGATCGGGGCTGCGGTAGGTGTAGCCGGCCTCGTGGAGCTTGTGCGGCAGGAAGTTCTCCGCCTCCTCATAGCGTCCCTCCGCCAGCAGCCGGCGCAGCTGCGGGAGGTGCCCCGAGACATCGGGGAGCCTGGGCTTGTCGGTCCGCAGGAACAGCGATTCGTGGTTCAGCAGGATGCATTCGCTCCGCACGCGGCCGTACACCATCGCACCGATGCAGCCGTTGCCGGTGGGAAGGGCGTCTTCCCATCGCGTCGCGGGCGTCGAACAGGTCATCACGTGCGGGCGGTCGATGTGAATCGTCACAGGGTGGTCTCCCATTCGGCTACGAGGTCGGGCAACTCGGCAAGCGTTTCGATGACGGGAACGGGGCACTCTTCCGGCACGGGTTGGCCGTCGCGGCGGATCCACACACCGTACATGCCCGCATCGCGGGCGCCCAGCGCGTCGATGTCCAGCCAGTCGCCCACGTAGAGGCATCGCTCGGGCGGCAGCTTCGCCCGGCGGGCGGCTTCGTGGAACACCTCCGGCGCCGGTTTGGGCACGCCGACCTCCTCCGAGACCAGCACCGGATCGAACCACTTGAGCAGGTCGTGAATCTCCAGCTTCCGTCGCTGCTGGATGAGTTGGCCGTTGGTGATGACCCCGAGTCGACCAGCCGCGAGAGCTTCCAGACACGGCAGGACGTCGTCGTGGAGCCCGAGATTCTCGTCGCAGTCGGCGCGATACTGTGCCAGTTCGGTGTCCGCCTCGTCATCCGAGATCGCCCCACCGGCCGAGGCATACAGGTCGCGCATGCGGTATCGACCCTGGTCGACGTAGCTGATCTCGCCGCGCATGAACCGCTCAAAATGGTGCCGCGAGCGATCCGACCAGATCCCGTAGAACGTCTCGAAATCCATATCCCCCAGGACATGCCTGCCCCGCTCCAGCAGCGCAGCCGCCCCGGCGCGCCAGGCGGAAGGCGTGTCGGTCATGGTTCCGTCGATGTCGAAGAATACAATGCGATCCATTGCTGCCTCCAGCGTCTCAGCGTGCAGAGGCATGATAGGTCGGACCGCACTGCCAGACAATCCCCCTACCGCGACGGGTCGTAGAACACCGGCAGATCGAACTCGTCGGAGGTGTTGAACAGGCGCTCGCCTTCGAGCTCATCGTGGGCGTCGAACGGCTCGATCGTCATCGTGTAGGACTTGCCCACCGTGCGATCCAGCCCGACGGGTTTGTCGTCCAGCACCGCCCAATGGGCCACGTGGATCCGTCCGGCGGTGAGCTTGCCCTTCCGCACCGCTGTGACCTTGTAGGTATACACCACCAACCCGCGCGTGTACTCCTGCAGGTCGTCCTTGCTCGGGGTGGGGGTCTTCTCGACCAGCTCGGCCGTCACCTTCACGGCGGCGGGCTTTTTTCGCCCCTCCAGACGACGAGCGTTCAGCTCATACTTCTGCCCGGCCTCCCGGGGCCCGACAAACCGCGAGTAGATCGCCACGCCCTCGATTCGGCCGGCCCAGTCCCGAGCGTCGGCGTATTCATCGCCGAAGATCAAGACCATCGGCTCCCAGTTCCGCAGTGTACCGGTGACCTTGGTGGTGTAGCAGGTCTGCTTTCCGTTGACCACGCACAGCAGCCGACCGGGCCGATAGCTCACCACCACGTGGTGGGGCTGACCGGCGGTGAGCTTCGCCAGCGTCACCTGGGGCTTGGTCCCGTTTTTGCCGGTTTTGGGCGTACGCAGACGAAGGATGAGTTTGTCACCCGACTGCCCCAGCGTGAAGTTCCGGCTGCCGGCATCCTTCGAGAAGCTCACAATCCGGGCCGGTCCGTCCTGCTTGAGGTTGTCGGGGACGATCGTCGCCTCGATGGTCAGCTCGTTGCTCTTGCGGCAGGCGGTCAGCAACGGCCCGTTGGCGTCGATGGCGACAAATGCACCCCCGGCGGTGTCCATGCTTTCCCATCGGCCGAAAATGGCCTTCCCGCGGGCCCTCACGCGGCAGGAGCGGACGGCGTTTCCGTCGGCATCGGTGATCTGATTGGTCGCCCCGGCGTCCTTCCAGAGGAACTCCAGCCCCTTCTTCGAGCCAGGCCAGGCCTTGTGCTTCTCGAGCGGTCGCTCTTTGATGGTCGCCAGTTGTTGGCCGACCGCTTCGCCCAGCGTGCTCTGATCGCCGCCCTGGATCCACGCGTCGGGATAGAAATCGCCCCGCTTGTTGCTCGTCACGGTGACCCAGTCCTTTACGGACAGTGCATCGGGCATGAGCTTTCCGAGATGGATCTCCACGGCCGGCCCGCCGCTACGAATGCGGTTGCCGCCGGGCTTGCCCCCCTTGCCCACGTACGGGCCGGTGACCACGATATAGCGGACATGGTTGCTCCAGCGGGGGTGATACACCTCGTAGCCGCGGATGCCCCCGGCGGTGTCCACGGGAAGCGTCCAACCGTCGTCCCCGCCGGCGGGCTTCATGTACACGTTGCGGTGCGGACCGTCGAAGATCCACATGAGGCAGCTGTTGTCCGGGGCCATCGAGGTCCAACAGCCCCGCCCGGTCTTGGTCCAGGACTTGTTCGGCAGCGTTGCCCGCCCGGCGTGGGCCCAGGGAAACAGACCCGCCGCCCGTTTGCCGTCGCGGGAGAGCTGGAAGTTTTCGATGTTCACAGCCGTCTTGTCCCACACGAGTTCATTCACGTCGCGTTTGTCCAGTCGCATGCGCCGTATCGGGGACTTCTTCTCGCCGCTTTTCGCCTGGTAATACACCCATACGTGCCCGGTCTGCGGGTCGCCCCAGACATCGGCGGCCTGGCCCTTCCCGAGAGACTGGGCGTCCCCGCCGCCGAAGGGGACCACGTGCATCGTGCCCTTCCGCAGGTCCGAGTACACCACGCCTTTGCCGTCGGGGGTCAGCAGCGGCTTGCAGTAGTTCTGCGTCCTGGACAGGATCGCGCGGACGCCCTTGCCGTCGTGGCTGTCGTAGCCCATCAGGCGGAGGTGCTTGCCCTTGGCGAAGGTGTCGGAGGATTTGTCCGTGGTATCCTGCACCCAGACCAGGCGGGTATGGGCCCCGGTGAGCCTCGCGACCTTGTCGGAGGCGGGGGCATTGTCCTCAGATGACCCGGCCCGGACAACGGCGACGGCCAGCAGCAGTGCGATCACGGCGATGTGATGTCTCATGGGGTCTCCCTGCGCGAAGACGCGCCTCAGTGGTTATAAGGGGAACACGCAGGCCTTGTCCCGGTTATGGTAAAGATGCCACGATAGCGCACGCAAAAGGGAGACACCCCGAAGGACGCCTCCCCTGCGGTACCGGCGCGATGCCGGCGTATTTCAAACCGATCCCGATCAGAACTGCGAGATCGACTCGGACTTGAACTTCTCGGCCGGCTCGTTCGACCGTGTTCGCGACGCCTGGGGATCGGCGGGCCGATTGCTCCGGGGAGCCCGATCGGCGCGGGGACGTCCTGCTCCGGCGTTGCGGTGGGCCTCGGCGGCGCTGCGACTTTCCACCATGCGGTCCAGTTCTTCGACGGTGGACATCACCTCGGCCGCCTGGGACGACAGCTCGGAGGCAGCGGCGGCCGACTCTTCTGCCGTGGCGGCCGTGGTCTGGGTCACCTGGTCCATCTGCGAGATCGCCTGGTTGATCTGGTCGATCCCTTCGGCCTGTTCGCCGCTGGCCGAGGCAATTTCACCAATCAGCACGTTGACCTTCTCGGACCCCTCGGCGATCTGCGAGAGGAACTCCCCGACCTCCTGCGAAATCGTCACGCCGCGTTCGGAATTGGCGACGGCCGTGGTGATCATCTCGGAGGTGCTTCGGGCGGCTTCGGCGGATCGCATGGCCAGGTTGCGCACTTCCTCGGCGACCACGGCGAAGCCCTTGCCCGCCTCGCCCGCACGGGCCGCCTCGACGGCAGCGTTGAGCGCCAACAGATTCGTCTGGAAGGCGATGTCATCGATGGTCTTGATGATCTTCGCCGTTTCATCGGAGGACTTCTTGATGTCGTCAATGGCGGCCGACATCTTGGTCATCGCCTCGGTGCCCTGCCTGGCATTGCTTGTGGCGGTATCGGCCAGCCCCTTCGCCTCGTCGGCGTGAGAGGCGTTGCGTTTGACCATCGAGGTCATCTCCTCGACGCTGGCGGAGGTCTCTTCCATGCCGGCGGCCTGCTCGGACGAGCTGGACGCAAGCGACTCGCTGGATCCGCTGATCTGCTGGGCGACCGACGCGACTTCCTCGGCTCCGCTGGTGAGCTGCCGGACAACCCGGCGGATTTTCCCGGCGATTCCGCCCGAGATCATGAACCACGTGACCACCGCAGCCACCAACGCCACGCCCGAGACAATCAGCAGCATCGTCTGGGCCCGGTTGCCGGTCTCCTGGATGTTCTCGCGGGCGGCGTAGAACTCATCCTCATAGGATCCCACGCCGATGACCCAGTCCCACGGGGCGAAGTACTTGATGCGTGCCACCTTCAGCCGGGCCTCGGTGTCGCCCTTGTTCTTCCAGGGATATCGCTGCTCGGCGATGCCGGCGGCGTCGAGTTTGCCGGCCTTCTCGATCATCTCCTGAACGAAGGGCGTTCCGTCGGCGTCCTTTGCTTCCCAGATGACGTCGCCATCGCGCGATCCGTCCGCGGAGATCACATACGTCCCGTCGCTGTCCAGCACGAAGACATAGCCGGTCTGACCGACCTGGGTGTCCATGATGCTCTTTCGAAGGCTGCTGGCCGCCTCCTGGGGAATGCCCACGTACAGCACACCGATGACCTCGCCGTCCTCGCTGCGAATGGGCTCGTAGGCGGTGATATACCAGGCGTTCACGACGTACGCCCGCCCGACGAATCGCCGCCCGGCGAGCACTTCCCGCAATACGGGGTTGGCCTTGCCGTCCGGATTGGTCGCGGGGATGTACGTTCCGATCGCCCGCCGGCCGTCCGAGCCGATCACGTTCGTGGCTACACGCAGCATGTCTCCGTCGCGGTTCATCCGCTGGAAGACGGTGCATGTGGCGCTGACCAGACCCTGCACGTCGTCCACGATCGGGGCGGCCTGCTGAGGGTCGTGAATCTGCCCCAGCCAGGTCTTTCCCGCGAGCATTCGCGGTAGTGTGACGGTGGTGGATCGCTTGGTGTACTGGTTGGTCGCGTCCCAACGGACTGTCTGCTCACCCAAGGCGGCTCCGCCGGCGTTTTGCATTACCCGACCGGCGACGTTGAGCGAGTCCTCCACTTTGTCCTCGAGCACTTCCTGCTGGGCACGACACATGTTGTAGACGCCCTCGGCGATATGGTCGAGATCCGAATACGCCAGCTTGGTGCTCTCTTCGGTAGCGATGTCCACCGCGGCGTTCATCTCCTGATAGACCATCACTCCGACGATGATCAAGGGCAACACGGTCAGCGTGATACCAATGACCATCAACTTCGCACGTAACGACATCGATTGCAGGATATTCATATTCTCTCTTCCTGATTCCATATCCCTCTGGATCGCTACACTCCGCCCGCACTCGGAATGGTGCCCCCCGGCATGGATTCCCCATCGAGAAGAGTGGACCCCGGCTCGACGAACCCCATGCCCCGAAAGGCACGATAGGGTGATCGTCGTACATGAGGCCTGAGTTGAGTACGGCTTACCGCTTTTTTGAAGTATGCCCCGATGATCGCCGGTGTACCTGTCGATCGGGGGGTTTGCATCCGCCGCGCGGCGCGCAGCAAGGCCGGCGCGCTGATTCTCAGCGCACCGGCCGGGGTTGCTGCTATTGTCTCTGGAGGCAGGTCACCGCTCGTGGCGACCCACCGGCCAATGTCTCTGCCGGCAGGCCGGGGAGCAGTCCGATCGCGTGCTACTTGTTGGCGGTCTCTTCCAAGGCGGCAATTTCGTCGCCGCTGAGCACCTTGCTGATGTCCAGCAGGATGGTCACGCGGTCTTCGCTCTTGCCCATTCCCAGGATGTAGTCCGTCGAGACGTCCTCGCCGAATTCGGGCGAATCCTCGATGTCGTCGGCGGCGATGTCCAGCACCTCGCGGACCTTGTCCACGACAATGCCCATGTCCAGTTCGCCCAGCGTGACCACGATGATGCAGGTCTCCTCGGTTTCCTCGACCTGCTCCATCCCGAACTTCAGGCGGAGGTCCATCACCGGAATCACCCTGCCGCGAAGATTGATCACGCCGCGGATGAAGTCCGGCGTCCGCGGGACGGCCGTGACGTTCATCATACCGATGATCTCACGGACCTTGAGAATCTCAAGGCCGTACTCTTCCTCGCCAAGAGCGAAGGTGAGATACATCCCCCCGCGGGAGTCCCTGATCGCCTGCGCTGCGGCCTGCTCTGCCTGCTCTGTCATGACCTGCTCCTTGTCTGCTGCCTTGTCCTGGCCACCGTCCCCGCGACGGTGTTCCCGTAGTTGCACTGTCAAACGCCCCGGATGGGTTGCCCCCTGTCAGCCGGGCCCGCGGGGTCCCTGTCGATCACCTCGTCCGCGGACCGGTCGACCGCTCCCCTTATGGGTGCGGCGCGGAGCGAGGGGGACTGCTCCCCGCCACGAGGCCTGCCTGTAGGAAGACAGACCGCCGCACGCTCCACCCGTTGTATCGGCACGCGGGGACGAGTCTTTACCAAGCAGGGGAGAAATATCCCGGTCCCCGCATAAACCCCGGCTGCGCGCGTCGACGCCCGGCCGACCGTCGCCCGGTTGCCAACCCTCCCCGGCAAAGCTACGATACACCCATCGCCAAGGCCTACCCGGAGCCGAACGAAATGAAGCCCAATTCCCTGGAGACCCTCTACCGACAGGCCGTCTTGGACGCCCTGCCCTGCGCGGTGCTCGTGTTCGACGCCGGACACCGGGTGGTCTACTGGTCGCCCCAGGCGGCCGCCCTGACCGGCTATTCCGCCGACGAGATGGTCGGTGCCACCTGCCAGGGAATGCAGGTTCGCCTTCTCGGCGGGCAGGATGCCCGGGCGACCGCGACGTTCTGTCCGCTCGAAGATGGCCGACCCGCCGGCGATGCCGAACTGGAACTGGTCCGGCGCGACGGGTCGGCCGTCCGCGTACTGTCCCGCACCCAGCCCATTCGCGGGGACGACGGGCAAACCCTCGGCTACGTGCAGGTACTGCTGGACATTTCCATTCTCAACGAGGCCCGCGGAGAGATCCGTCAACTGCGCCGGCAGATCGCCACCGCCGGCGGCGAGCGAGCGATGATCGGCGATTCACCCCCCATGCGAAAGCTCTGGGAGACGATCCTCACCGTCGCACCCACCGACGCGTCGGTGGTCATCGAGGGGGAAACCGGCACGGGCAAGGAAATGGTCGCCCGGGCCATTCACGCACACAGCTCCCGCAGCGAGGAACCCTTCATTGCCGTCAACTGCGGGGCGCTGCCCGAAACACTCCTGGAGGCCGAGCTGTTCGGACACGCAAAGGGGGCCTTCACCGGGGCGACCAGCGAGAGGCAGGGCCGATTCGAGCATGCCGACGGCGGGACGCTGCTTCTCGACGAGGTCGGGGAGATGTCGCCCGCCTCGCAGGTGAAGCTCCTCCGCGTACTGCAGGAACGCGAGATCACGCGCCTGGGCGAGTCGACCCCCAGGCCGGTGGATGTCCGCATGATCGCCGCGACCAATCGCGACCTCGCCGCCGACGTCGCAGACGGACGGTTCCGCGAGGATCTCTACTATCGCCTGCGCGTGATCGGGTTGCGAACCCCCGCCCTCCGTGAGCGCCCCGAGGACATCCCGGACCTCGTCGCCCACTTCGTGGCCGAGTTCAACCACCAGTATGACCGATCGATCCGCGGCGTCTCCCCCGAGGCGATGCGCATTCTCGAACGCAACCCCTGGAGCGGAAATGTCCGCCAACTCCGCCACGCCGTCGAACACGCCTTCGTGGTGACCCCGCCGGGAGAGGCGATGCTCTCGCCCGAGGCCCTGCCCGACGAACTGACCGCCCCGTCGGCCGATAAGCCCCCCGCCCCGCCGCCACCTCGCGACGAGAAACAGCAGGTGCTCGACGCCCTGGCGGCAACGGACGGCAACAAGGCCGCCGCGGCCCGGGCGCTGGGCATTACCCGTGCGGGTCTTTACAAGAAGCTCAAACGCCTCGGCATCGAGGTCTGAGCGGCCGATCGGGTCAGTACGTCGGGCCGATGCGGTTGATGGCGAACTCGTGGCAACCGTTGCGCTCGGAGCAGGTGGGTGTCCCGTTGGCCGTCAGGAGGACTTTGTTCCACAGGCGTTCGGCGAGTACGTCCATCCCAGTCCCTTCGATCAGCGCCCCCGCGTCGAGGTCGATATAATCGGCCATCCGCCGGGCCATGGGCGTGTTCGAGGCGATTTTCACCACCGGGGCCACGGCACAGCCCAGGGGCGTTCCCACACCGGTGGAGAACAGCACCAGCGTCGCCCCGCCGGCGGCCATCCCCGTGACCGACTCGGGATCGTTCCCGGGCGTGTCCATCACGACCAGTCCGGAAGCGGCCGGTTTTTCAGCGTAGTCCAACACCTCGCGGATGGGCGACGTTCCGCCCTTCACCACGCAGCCGAGGGATTTTTCCTCGATGGAGCTGAGCCCGGCCCGGATGTTGCCCGGCGTGGGATTCACCCCGCGAAGGTCACAGCCCTGTCGGCGGGCGGCGTTGGTGTAGCGAGCGATGCACGCCAGCAGCTTGCGGCGGTGCTCCGGATCGGCGATCCGTGGGCTCAGTGCGTCCTCAGCCCCGATCATCTCGGGGGTCTCGGCGAGAATCACCGTCGCACCGGCGGCTACGAGCCGGTCGGCCACCCGCCCGATGAGCGGATTGGCGGTAATGCCCGAGAACGGGTCCGACCCGCCGCACTCCAGGGCGACGGTCAACTCGGAGATCGGGCGATCTTCCGGCTCGCGCAGCGCAACGGCCTGGCGGATATCGAGCAGCTGGGTCTCGGCGGCCGCCAGCATTTCATCCAATCCCCCGGCGTCCTGAATGACCAGGCTGCGAACGACGCGTCCCTCCGTGCTCACACGCGATTCGATGTCGGCGGTCGAGATACTCTCGCATCCCAGCCCCACCAGCAACACGCCGCCGACGTTGGGATTGCCGCACGTCCCAGCCAGCGTCCGCAGGACCTGCTCACGATCGTCGCCCAGGTGCGTACAGCCGTGCTGATGGGTGACGGGGATCACCCCCGGGTGCTCGGCTGCGATGCGCTCGACCGCGAAGTTGGCGCAGCACACCGAGGAGACCACCAGCACGTGGTTGCGTATGCCCGCCGACTGCTCGCCTCTGGGCCAGGCGCGGATGGTCGCCTCGCTCATGACGCATCTCCCCGCTGCTGCTGCTGTGACACCGTCGAGGTGAGATTGTGTACGTGTACCTGTTCGCCGGGCGCGATGTCGACGGTCGCCGTCCCGATCGGATAGCCGTACTTGCGGATGGTTTCGCCGCGTGCGATGGGCTCGACCGCCAGCTTGAAGGCCGACGGGATCGGTTCGGGCACGTCGAGGGGTTCCCCGCTCGGCAGCGCGTAGGCGCCTCCCGGCACGTCGCGCAGGGCGGTGGCGACGTTGTCCGAGGGGTCCAGAAGGACGGCGTAATCGGTCAGCATCAGGGGTTTGGTCATGGGAATCTCGTAATTCGCGAGGCGGAGGACGCCTACTTGAGCTTCACCTGCATGCCGGTCTTTTTCCACGTCTCGGTCAGGGCGCGGAGGTCTTTCATGAGCGACTTCATCTGGCCGACGGCTCCGACGAGTTCGTTGTAGAGCTTCGGGTCGTTGACGAGCTTGCCGGCAGAGCCCTCGCCCTCGTCGATTTTGGCGACTACCTTGTTGATGGTGGTCATTACCTTGGAAAGATCGTCCGCACCGCTGACCACGCGCTGGGTGACTTTGGCGAAGTCGGTCCGGGCGGCTGTGGCGGTTCTGGAGATCTCGGTGAACGAGCCCTCGGCGGCCGTCACCGTTTTGCGGGCGTCGCCGGCAAGGGTCTTCAGCTCGTCCATCGCCTCGGACATCCTCGAGGAGGCGTCGGAGAGGTTGGCCAGTCCGTCGCGGAGATTCTTCTGGTTTTCCATATCGCCCATGACCATGTAGATCGCGTCGAGCGTTCGATTGAGTCGCTGGGCCGTTCCTGCCAGCCCACCGGGAAGCCCGCCGTCCCGGGCGGGCGCGTTGCCGTCTGCCGGCGCGGTGGTTGGCGCGTTGCCGTCGGTCGGGGCCGGTGCCAATACGTTATTGAGATTCTGCGCCAGCTGGGAGATGCTCGCCATGGTGGGTTTGAGGTCCTCGGCGATGCCCGCGAAAGACTCCAGAATGGGCTTGAACTGATCGACGGGGTTGTCACTGCGCTCGTAGCCCTCGATCGTAATCGGCTTGTCGGTGGGGAGGTGTTCCAGGGGCTCGCCCGTTTCGGGGTCCACGCGCTGCGGCCCGTCGGGGTAGATCTCAATGTACGTCCCGCCCATCATCGTGCGGGTGAAGTAGACGTTGACGTTGTCCGGCAGGCGGTACTGCGACTCGATGCGCAACGTCACCGTGATGCCTTTCTGGAGATCCTTCGGGTCGGTAAACGACACGTCCGTCACGCGGCCGACACGCATGCCCCGGTAGTTCACGAAGTCGCCCTCGCTGGCGCCGCCGGTGGAGTTCATGCGAACCAGGAGGTTGTAGCCTCCGGCGAACTGTTCGGGCAGCTTGGCGAACATGAAGATCATCGCAGCCAGTACGATCAGGCCTCCGATGACGGTCATTCCGACGGCAACGTTTCGCGATTTCTCTTTCATCCGGCATCTCCCGGTGTGTCGGCCGAGGCGGTCTCCCGTTCGGCGCGGGCGAACCATTCGATCGATCCGCCCATGGTGTCCAATTCGCCAACGTCGGCACGTCCTTCCACAAAACGCACCACCGCGTCGTCATCGATACTCTTGAGTCCCTCGGGCGTCGTGTCCGCGATGAGCTTTCCGTTGTAAAGCATCACAATCCGGTCGCCCACCCTTCGGGCCGAGGTCATGTCGTGGGTCACCACGACGGCCGTCGTCTTGAGTTCGTCCTGCAGCTTGAGGATCAGATCGTCGATCATGCCCGATCGGATCGGATCCAGCCCCGTGGTGGGCTCGTCGTAGAGGATCACTTCCGGCTCCATGACGATCGCCCGCGCGAGGGCTGCCCGCTTTTTCTGCCCCCCCGAGAGTTCCTCCGGGTAGCGGTGCTCCAGACCGCCCAGACCGACCTGCGAGAGCACCTTGTGGGCGAGGCTGGGACGGTCGGCTTCCGAGGCGATCCCGTGCTCGTGCAGCGGGAAGCAGATATTCTCCTCGATGGTCATCGAATCGAACAGCGCCCCGCCCTGGAAGAGGAACCCCATGCGCCGACGGATATCCACCAGCCGGCGTTCCGGGAGGCGAGAGATGGTCTTGCCGTTGAAACGCACCTTTCCGCTGTCGGGGCGGAGCAACGCGATCATGTGCTTGAGCATCACGCTCTTGCCGCAGCCCGAGGGCCCGATGATCACCGTCGTCTCGCCCGCGCGGATCGCCAGATCGATCCCGTCCAGGACCACCGTACTGTTGAACGCCTTGCGGACGTTCTGAAACTCGATGATGGGTTCGACGGGAGATTCGCTCACGGTCACTGGTATCTCCGCTCCGGTCCGTTTTCGGTGGCGGTTGGCTCGTAGAGGACGGCGATTTCGTCGCAGTGATCGGCCTTGGGGCAGGCGATGCACTCGCGCCAGACCTTGTCGGGCAGCATGTGACGGTCCACCACACCGAAGCCGAGCTTCTCGAAAAAACGTTGTTCGTACGTCAGGGCGAAGAACCGCTCGACGCCCAGCTGTCTTGCCTGCTCCATGCCCTCGCTGACCAGGGCGCTGCCGACTCCGCGTCCCCGGGCGGCGGGCGAGACAGCCAGCGATTTCACCTCGGCCAGGTTCGACCAGACAATGTCGACCGCGCAGCACCCAAGCAGCTCACCATCGTCCTCGGCCACCAGGAACTCGCGCAGCGTGTCGTACACGCTCTCGTGACTGCGATGGAGCATGAGCCCCTTCTCGGCGTATTGGTTGATCAGTGCGCAAATGTCCGGGACATCCGCGGTGCGGGCGTGTCGTAGCTTCATACGCAAACAGTCTACACGCTGCGGGACGTCAGGGGCGAAACGAAATTTCACTTCCGCCCGCACCTCGGCGCGGTAGGATCCGGTCCATGCGAGAAACCCGGTCCACCCAACGCATCGGCCGATTACGCAAGGCCCGCTACGCGATCCGCCGCGGGGCCGTCCCGGCTGTGCTGTTGTTGCTGGCCGGCGCGATCGCCCTGGGCGATTACGTCGGACTCTTCGGGCGGATCCCCGGGCCGGACTTCCCGCGATACCACAATCGGGAGGTTCGCGTGACGAACATCGTCGATGGCGACACGTTGGACGTGGACCTGTACGACCCCCTCAATGACGATTCGGACACGCGCATCCGGCTGTGGGGCGTGGACACACCCGAAACCGTCAAGCCCAACACCCCGCCCCAGCACTTCGGCCCCGAAGCGACCTCCGCCACACGACGCTGGTGCAAGGGAAAGACCGTCACGCTCAGGCTGGTCAAAGGCGACACGCGAGGCAAGTACAAACGCCTGCTGGCGTACGTCGTGCTGCCCAACGGTCAAACGCTGAACGACAGACTCGTGGCCGAGGGGTACGCCTACGCGGATCCGCGATACGACCATCCCCGGCGCGAACAGTACCGACGCCTGCAGGCCCGGGCCGTTCGCGATCGGCGAGGTCTGTGGAAAAACGTCACGCCGGACGACCTGCCGTACTACTTCCACGGACAGTTGCCCCAACCCGCCCCGCCGAGCGACGGGAACAATCCGACGAGCCTCAGAAGACCTCCTCGGACCCTTCCCGCCGGGGCTGATCCCGGTCGATCGCGAGCTTCCCTCGGATACTTTCCAGGCGTCGACTCACCCGACCGATCCGACGGACCAGCAGGATCATCGGCGGTGTGCGGTTGTCGCGGAAGCTGATGACCACTCGCCCGAATCCGAGAATGCGCTCCAGGAAGTCGCCCGTGTCGATCCGTGTGGTGTAGTCCTCGCGGCTGATCTGGTTGCCGCTCTCGGTCGGACCTTCCTGGATGTTCATGTAGTTGGAGGTGATCGCGACGTAGTAGAACAGCCCGCGAATCCAGCTGATGACCACGGCGATCGAGAAAATCACGCCGAACAGGAGGTACCCCTTCCAGCCGATCTCGAAGGCCATGCTCGCGAAGAAGCCCCAGATATGCCCGTCCCACCCGAGCATCATCAGCCAGAGGTACGTCACACCCATGCACAACAGCACGATGAGAATGAGCTTGATGGACAGCTCGTATTCGTCGACCAGGAAGTTCAGGAAGAACACCGCCAGCCACACGCCGCCGATAATCTGCCCGGTCGGTGGGGCCGGCTCCAGCCACATGATGATCGCCGCCACGAACGAGACGATGATCGTGGGAACGTAAAGGACCTTGCGCGACCAGTTGAACGCGATGATCCACTCGTTGATGTCCGGATCGTCGCGCAACTGTTTGCCCAGTCGCAGGCGGGTCCGGATGGTGTTCCGCAGAAACAGCCAGATCACCGCCAGCAGCGCAATGACCACAAACGGCGCGGCGAAGACCGCCCATTCTTTCGTGCCCCACGCAGCCGGCATCGCAAGCGGATAGTCGGTCACAGCAGACAGGTCCATGGCGTCACCCTTTCATTGATCGGTTGATCTGCTTATATCCGCCCGACGCCGATGGTGCAAGACACCACCCGACCCGTCGCACGCGCGAAAGGCCCAGAAATCGCACTCAGGGGGAACGTTCCCCGCGGATTTCCCGTTTGGATCAGTGTCGCGGCCAGGACCGTAACAGCCTTTAATAGTAGTGCTTACTGCTTGCGTGCTTTGCAGGCGGTTTTGCAGGGTCCGGGCGGCGGCGCAACGTATTCTGTTCTCGTGGGAAACGGAGATCCCATCAGGTATCGTCGAACTGAAATGATGTACGGGTGAGAAACCATGTCGATTACAGATGTAGAACTGGAAGAGCTTGTCGAGGGGGAAGCGGATATTTCTGAGGTAGACAACGACCGAATCCGGATGGCCGTCGAGGGGCACCGTGCGTTGCGCCGGCGGATCCGAGAGGCGTTCGACAGCCAGAGGCCGGGCATCGGGCTGTTTGTTCGAGTCCAGTCGGCCGTCTCGGCAGCGGGGGTCAACCCGCCCCGGGAACACGGTGAGATCGTGTTGCGTTTCCCTCGCTGGGGCGTCGTGGCATCGGCGGCGGCGATGGTGCTGCTGGTTCTGTCGGCTGCCTATCTGCTGGCCCCCGAGCCCAAGGCCGCCCCGGTCTCCGCCGGTCAGGGCAAGATCGCCCAGGCGGTTCTTGCGCACATCCACACCGAGACCTCCTCGCACCCGACCCATCCCAGTTCCGACTGGTCGGACGTTCGCGGCTACCTCGCCGAGCAGACGGGCATCCGACCCCGAAAGATTTCCGGCAGTTCGTTGCGTCTGGTGGGCGGCTCGCGAACGGAGTTCATGGGCGAGTCGGCCGCCTCGTATGTGTTCCAGACGCCCGAGGGACCCTTGACCGTGGTGATTATGCGGACATCGCCGGAGAAGCTGAATTTCGACCACTGCCGCCCGGTCGACGCCGGCCGACTCTGGGCGTGCGGGTTCCGCGACAGCAGGATGGTCGCCGTCCGCGTGGGCGATCTGACCTACTGTGCGATCGGAAAGTTTGACCACGACAGGCTTTCAGAACTCCTTCGCCCCCTGATGACCCCCAGTTCCCCCCGCGCCTCGCGCTGAGATCCGCTCGGGAAACCCAGTTTTTCCCCGTCTGGTGCTGAACCAAGCCTCTGTTTTCGCCGATTCCCCCTGTGGAGAGGTTGCCTTCTCCCGGTCAAGGCACAGCGGCTTGCATGCACTTTCTGCAGGGCTCGCCACGAGAACACGTCGTCGGCCTTGTGATCTGTTCGTGTCGGGACGAGCGCTAACCGGTTCCCGTGGGAGTCTTTTATGATGGACGACGACAACATCGATCCCGCCCGAGGCCGACTCAAGGCGATTCAGGCAAGCCAGGGCAGCCCGATGGGTTTCAGCATCCGTCGCAAGCTCAAGCTGGGCGCCGCCCGGCTGGGGATTCTCTCTGCCGACACCGACGATATCGAGCAGGTCACCGCCCCGAGCCCAACAGGACGGTCGCAGACGCTGGTGACCGGAACCGAGGACATCGCCGGACAGGGCGAGCCGGGTCCGGACCCCGCCGACGTTCGGCCGATCCGACCGACGCTCGCGCCGCCCGCGGCGATGGCGGAGCTTATTCCCGCCACCACCGTCGTCGAGCCCGAGAAAGCCCCCCCCGCGACCCGCCCCGCCCAGCCGAAACACCACCGGCCGAAACATTCGCCCTACTCCGAGACGCTCAAACGGAGCGAACCGCTCGAAAGCGACTGGGACGTCGAACTGCCCGAACGCAAGAAGGGCACGTTCCTGCTGCCCCTGCGGGTCATCCTCGAGATCCGGGCGTTCGCAGCCCTCACCAAGCAGACCCAATATGCCGTCGTCGATCAGGCCGTCAGCGAATTCATCGCCAACGCGGTCGACGAGATGAGCGAAAACCAGCAGCAGCGGATGTCCGAGCTGGTCAAACGACACGCCTACAAGGCGCGTGTTGCCGCCGAGAAGCGGGCCCGGGGTCGGGCCGAACGCGGCAAGAAGCTGGACCTGGCGACGCGATGGGAACCGCCCGAGGACGGGCGGATGGCCCATTTCGCCAGGCGTGTGCGGTCGGGGCAGACGGGCGACGGCGAACCCCGGTCGTCCGATTCGGCCTCGCAGGATCACTCCCCCCGGGAGCAATAACGACAAACCAGACCTCCACCAGGCGGACCAGTACGGATCGACCCGCTTTGATGGAGGCCTGAAATCCGCCCGGCCCGACGAGGTCGACGCGGGACAAGGACGTACGACGCCAAGCGTCGGAAGGAGCGGCAGCGATGCTGACCATTGCGATCGTAAACGAGAAAGGCGGCAGCGGGAAAACCACCACGTCGGTGAACCTCGCGGCAGCTTTGGGAGCGGTCAACCAGCGAGTGCTCCTGGTAGACCTCGACGGCCAGGCCGCCGCCACACGGTGGCTCGGCGTGGAGGGCGATACCCGCTTTGCCGACGCCCTGTGGCGCGGCGAAGGGCTCGAACCCCTCAAAGACATCACCCCCAACGTCGACCTGGCCCCCGGACACGCCAAGTTGGATTCGGTCGCCCACGACCTGCGCCCCACCCAGGGCGGCCAGCTGCGCAAGCTCCTGCGGGAAGTGGAAGACGACTACGACCTCTGCATGATCGACTGCCCGCCGAGCCTGGGAAACCGGCTGATCGGCAACGCCCTGGTCGCCGCAACACATGCGATCGTCCCGGTGGAAACCTCCATTCTCGCGATGGACTGCATGCAGTCGCTCCTGGAGACCATCCAGGACGTCCGCGAAGGCCTCGGCCACGAGATCGAACTGATGGGCATCCTCGCCTGCCGCTTCGACGGGCGGACCAACCTCAGCCGATCCGTGCTGGGTGAACTGCACCGCGCCCTGCCCGGGAAGGTGCTCAACACGATCATCCGCGAGAACGTCAAACTCCGCGAATGCCCCGCCTCCGGGGAGAGCATCCTCACCTACGACCCGCGATCCACCGGCGCGCAGGACTACATCTACCTCGCCGACGAGGTGGTCTCGATCATCGAGGGAACATGGGAGCAACAGGAGCCCGGCGAGGACTCCAAGCCCCGGAAGAAAAAGAGCAAGGCCAAGGGCAAATCGAAGTCCAAGGCCGCCAAGGCCCAGCCCGCATCGAGTCAAACCGCTACCGCCGAGTCGGCCGACGATGCACCCGCCGACCCCAAAGAGCCCCAGGCCGACGACGAACCGAGCAGCAGCGAGACGCCTGCCGCCGAGTCGGCCGATGAGCCCGACGACCGGAGCCCCACGCCCGATGAGCCCAAGCCCGTCGCCACGATCGAAGTGCCCGACGTCGCCGAGGAGGTCGACTGGAGCACCGTGAGCTTCGAGGACTCCGACAAACCCGACGACGCAGCCGACGCGCCCGAGATCAAACCCGCCCAGGCCCAGTGGAACCTGGACAACGTGTCGGCCTCCTCCGAGCAGGACGAAGAATCGGACGAACAATCGCAGGAGACCGACGACGAATCCGCCGACGTGTCCGCCGAGCAGGATCACGACGACCCGGTCGTTGGGACCCCTGCCGTCGAGGAGCTTTCCTGGAACCTGGACGGGCAAACCCCTTCGATAGACGAGCAGAGCGACACGCAGCCCGAAACGACTCCGGAAGCGTCAGCCGAGCAGGCCGACGAAAGCAGCGAGAACCTCGCCTGGGACCTCAACGCGGAGACACCCGCCTCCGAGCAGCCGACCGAGCAGCCCGACCCCGTCGCCGAGACACAGCAGGATGACGCCGCCACCGATGACACCCCGGACGAAAGCGGCGAAGACGATCTGCCGTGGCAGCTGGACTCCGGCACGTCGCAGGCCCAGCAGACCCAGACCGTCTCCGCCCTGGACGAGGCAGCCGACAACGCCCCGCCCGCCGACCAGGCCGATGAATCGGACTCGTCGGACGATGAATTGAGCTTCGACGCGACGCCGGCCAACGAGCCCGACGAGCCGACCAGCGACTTCGCCCCCGCCGCAGGCGACGCCGACGACATTCTCGCCGAGGCGTCCGCGCCCACCGACGTGCCCACGCCCGCCTGGCCGACGGCAGAGTCGGAGTTCTACCGCCCCATCCTCGAAGCCATCGCATCGCTGGGTGGCTCGGCGAAGGAAGAGCATATCATCGAGCGGATCCGCGAGATCATGGACGGGAAGCTCAACGACGTGGACCTCGCCCCGCCGGCCGACGGGCGGAGCAGCCAACCCGTCTGGCAGCAGACCGTGCAGAAGGCCAAGCGCCTTTTGACCATCGACGGGCTCATGAAGGAACAGCGGTTCCGCCGCACCTGGAAGATTACCGGCCGCGGCAAAGAGGCAGTCGCCAACCAGCAGCAGGAGCGCATTTATGACTGACCCAGCCGGCAGGCAGGGTTCAGTCTCAACAAGCCACGGTGCGACCGGGGGCTTTCGGCAGCCAGGCTGACCGCGAACCCTCGGAGAGGTTTGCAGTGGACAACGGAAGGCGCTATGACCCCGATGGGCTTGCCCGTCGGGGTCCTGCGTATCCGCACGGGCTGGCCACGCATCGCCTCGCTCAGCGGAGGATCCTCGCTCACACGTCCAGGTCGTCGAACAGCGGCGAGGAGAGATACCGCTCACCGAAGGACGGGATGATCGCCACGATCGTTTTGCCCTTGTTGTCCGGACGTGCGGCTATCTCGGCAGCCGCCTTGAGCGCCGCCCCGGAGGAGATGCCCACGAACAGGCCTTCCTCGCGGGCGGCCCGCCGGGCCCATGCCATCGAGTCGTTCTCGTCGATGCGGATCACCTCGTCCACAACGTCGAGGTCGAGCACCTTGGGGATGAACCCCGCCCCGATGCCCTGAATTTTGTGCGGGCCGGGCTCGGGCTCCTTGCCCCCCTTCACTTGGGAGATGACGGGGCTCTGCACCGGCTCGACGGCGATCGCCTGGAGGTCCGGATTGTGCTTCTTGAGGGCCTCGCCGGTCCCGGTAATGGTTCCGCCGGTCCCGACGCCCGCGACGAGGAAGTCCACGTTTCCATCGGTATCCCGCCAGATTTCCTCCGCCGTCGTCTCGCGGTGAATTTCCGGATTGGCCGGGTTGTTGAACTGCTGGGGCATGAAGGCGCCGGGCGTATCGGCCAGCAACTGCTCCGCTTTCTCAATGGCCCCGGGCATGCCCCCCCCCGCGGGCGTGAGCACCAGCTCGGCCCCCAGCGCGCGAAGCACCTTGCGCCGTTCGATGCTCATCGACTCGGGCATGGTCAGGATGCACTTGTACCCTCGGGCGGCGCAGAGCAACGCCAGGCCGATTCCCGTATTCCCGCTGGTGGGCTCGATAATCGTCGTGTCCGGGAGAATCTCCCCGTCGCGCTCGCCGGCGTTGATCATGGCCATCGCGATGCGGTCCTTCACCGAGGACATGGGATTGAAGCTTTCCATTTTCGCCAGCACGGTGGCGTTCTCACCGCACAATCGACGAACCCGCACCAGGGGCGTGTTGCCGATCGTCTGCGTGATGTCATCGTGAATCCGGGCCATCTGCGTCTCCTTATGAGGCTGTGCCCGACGCGCAGGCCGGGCGGAATCCAGCGTTTGCACATCATAGGCACTCATCGGGCCGAATGCGACAAGTCGCCCTGTTTTGGTGTCGGATCTCTTCCCGATCCGCCGCCGGGCTCATCGACCGCCGGCGGCGTCGGGCTCGTCGATCGGCGTGATGCGGAAGGTTTTCTCGGCAACGGTTTCGCCGTCGACCTCGGTGATCAGGGTCCATTGGCCGGTCTTATCGTCCACCGGTGGCCAGAGCGTGTCGCCCAGGAAGAACTGGTAGTCGTTGGCGTTGATGATCTGCTCGCCGTCGAACGGTGGGACGAGTTGGCCGTCGTCGTCGCGGAACGGCGGGTGTTCGATGGTGAACCGCAGCGTCGCCCCGCGCGCCTTACGGATCTCCAGAATGTACCCGAACTCCACGCCCTCCCGGGCCGGGACCGTCTCGGTAAACTCCAGGATGTGTGGCAACTCCTTGCTGCCCTTCTCAAAGGGCGTGTACAACCCGTAGCTGATCATGCGAACTTCCGGTTTCCGCTTGGCCATTTTGCTCCTCTTTGGGTAAACGCCGCCGGCGGGAAGGGGAAATCTTAGCAGGAACTGAGCGCAACGACCCTCCCGTCGGCAGTGCGGAATATGGTATACTGCTCCAGCGGGGGAACCAAACCGAGAATTCCACACGACGCGAAAGAGGACATTCCCATGGCGACTCGATCGACAATGAAGATTTGGATCATCTGCACCGCACTGACGGCCGGCGCGATCGTGCTGGGCGGCCTGGTGGGCACGACGCCGGTTGCTCACAGCGAACCGACGGCCGAGGCTGACACGACGCAGGGCCAACCCGAGCGGACCATCATTCTGATGATCGGCGACGGAATGGGCTACGAGCAGATCAAGGCGGCCGGCTTCTTCGCATGGGGCGAGAACGGCAAGCTGACGATGCAGAATCTCCCGGTCAAGGGCAGTTGCACCACCTACGACGCGGGGGGCCCGAAGCACACGACCGACTCGGCGGCGGCCGGTACCGCCCTGGCCACCGGCGTGAAGGCCAACAACGGTGTGCTCTCGATGCGAATTCCCGGCGACGGCAGCAAGCTTCCGACCATCCTGGAACTCGCCAAGAAGCGCAACTGGCGCACCGGCCTGGTGGCGACGTCGCACGTGACGCACGCCACGCCGGCGGCATTCGCTTCGCACGTCAAAAGCCGCAACCTTTACGGCCCGATCGCCGCACAGATGCTCCGCACGACCAGGCCGGACCTGATCCTCGGCGGAGGCGGACGGGGCATGAGCGTCGCCGACGCGAAACTCGCCGGCTGGGACGTCGCCACCGACCGCAGCAGCCTGCGACGTGTGCTGGACCAGCCCCGCAGCAAGGTAAAGCGCATCGCCGGGCTGTTCGGTAAGGGTCACATGCCCTACGAGTACGAGTACGCCATGCGGATCGACCCGCGGTACGACGCCCTGCCCCACCTTTCGGAGATGACCTCGGCCGCCCTGAAGTACCTCGGCAGCGGCGAGTCGAAGGGCATGTTCCTGATGATCGAGGGCTCGCGAATCGACCACGCCGGACACATGAACGATATCCACCGCAACATTCTCGAAACGCTGGAGTTCGACAGTGCCGTCCGCATCGTTCTGGAATGGGCCCGCACACGCCCCAACGTGCTGGTGATCGCGACGTCCGACCACGAATGCGGCGGGCTCAAGGTGCTCAAGAACAACGGGCGGGGCGAACGGCCGGAGGTTTCATGGGGCTCGAAGGGACATACGAACGTGGAAGTCCCCGTGTTTGCCGCCGGCAGCGGCGCGAAGGAATTCGCCGGAAAGATGGACAATACGGATATTTTCAGCAAGATGAAGGCGTTCATGGACGCCCCCCTGGCGGAGCTGAAGAAGGCCGATTCCTCGTCGACCGCCAAGAGCGGGTACTAGGCCGACGACCCGTCGGCTGGGCGTTCGAGAGGTACGTCAGGCCGATTCGACGATGAGGTAGGCTCGGGTGCAACGTCGGGGCAAATTCAGGCTCAGTCCGCTGATGGTGCTGGCGGTGATCGTCCTCGCTCTGGCGGCAGCCTACCAGGTCGCCCACTGGATTCACGAATCCAGCATCGACTCCAGCCTCGCCGAGTACGCCGGGCTCATCCGCACCCATGCGGCCGCCAATGGTCTTCCGCCGGCCCTTGTGGCGAAGGTGATTCGCGCCGAAAGCGGCGGCGACCCCCACGCCGTCTCACGCACCGGAGCCAGGGGGCTGATGCAGATCATGCCCATCGCCCTGGAAGAGGTGCGTCGCCATCGCGACATTCCCGCCGGCAACCTGACCGATCCTGCCTACAACATCCGCGTGGGCACCGCGTACCTGGCGATCATGATGGACACCTTCGATAACGATCGCTGGTTGGCGCTGGCTGCCTACAATGCCGGGCCCGGACGAATCGCCAAGCTGCGCAAGGCCCATCCGGATCTCACCAGCCGGCAACTCGTGCTGAAACACGCCCCGCGAGAAACGGCCGGTTACGTCAAGACCATCCTCGAAGATTGAATTCTCCCCCTCCCCGCCGCCGACGTATTTTCCGGGTCTCGGTTGGGCATAAACAGGGCCCCCGCACGCGGAAACGCACGGGGGCCTGGCACGTAGAACACACAGTACACAAACAAAAGCACAAGGAACACACCACACGGATATCGGGTCGTCGCAACCACCGGCGACGTGTAGCCGTCTGTCGTTCGCGAGGGCGATCGTCGCATCGGCGGGCCACTCTCCCTCGCACATGAACCGTACGATTCACCAGGCCGCCATGCTGAAATCCTCTGGAAAAATGCGGACAAACGCGGTACAGACGGGCAAGTCGTAACGTCCTTCCCGAGCATGACCTCTCGGCCATGTCCGGCGGACGTCCCGTGAGGCAGCGAATGTTTTCCTGGACGCAGGTCGGACATGTCTTTCTCGACGCCGAAGCCCTCGGGCAACTCGGACATCGCTGCGCGCCGGAACGCTGCACCGCCACCCCGCACTGCTGCGGTAGTTTCGAGGTCGCCTTCGATTGCTCCGACGCCCCGCGCATCGTGGGCATGCTCCCGAAGGCCGCCCTTTTCGCCCCCCACCTGCGGGAGGACGGCGAGCTGATTCTGCCTTTCGACGACACCGACGACGACCTGCTGGCGATGGAGACCGACGAGGACGGGCTCTGCCTGGCGGCCTATCGCGACGACCAGGGCGCCCTGCGGTGCTCGCTGCACTCAGCCGCCCTGGAGGCGAGCTTCCCGCCTGAGCGATGCAAGCCCCGTTGCTGCTGGCTTTGGCCGGTGAGCATCCTGGACGCCGACAACCGGACGTACGTATCCGTCTGCGAGGACGTGTACGCCTTTCCATGCAACCATCGGCGACGAGGCATGCGACGGTCGCTGCACCCGAGCGTCGCCGAGATCCTGCGTGGTGCGTTCACCGACGACGTCGTCCAGGCCGTCAACGCCGCGCTGGCTGCCCTGCCCGATCCGCGTCTGCGGTAAGCGAGCGCCTTGCCCGTCGCCGCGCCGGGCGATAGACTCGCCGACGTGACGCGGGGCCGCCCGCGAACCCGACAACCACCCACCTCCGGGAGCGATGAATGAGCTTCGACCTGCATGACGTCCCTTTCAGTCGATACGGTTCGTATCTAACGGTGTCCTATCCACCCCGCGGCGGCAGCGACGATTTGTACATCCGCACGGTACACGGAAACTCCGCGCCGGCCGAGTGCCTCAAGATCGAACTGCTCGCGGGAGACTCGCCCGTTCCCTATACCGTCGACGCCGAGGGACACCTGCTGCGACTCAACGCAGCCGACGGGTTCGTCGAGATGGTCATGCCCGAGGAGAACATCCTCCGCGTCCGGGGCGAGGGTGTGGCCCTTCGGCTGACGAATCCCTGCGACGCCCCCTTCGATAACGCCATCCGTCGCCACGAGACGCGCTGGCAGCTGAACCTGTACAACCCCAAGACGAAGCTGATGGTCACGCGGCTGTCGGGCGGGCTGATCGTGGATGCCCCCTGGCGCCCGAAGGGGTGCGAACGGATCGCCCTGGACCTCGTACCCGAACCGTCGGCCGGCGGATTCGAGGGAGTGATCGAAGAGTTCATGCCCGAGTGGACGCCGCGCGACTACCCGGGCCCGTTCGCCGAGTGCGTCGAGCACGTGCAGTGGGAACTGGGCGACTGGCTCAAGAAGACGCCCCGCGCGCCGCGTTCGCTCAGCAAGGCCCGCGAGCTGGCCGCCTACATAAATTGGGCCAGTGTCGTCCCGGCCGGTGGGCATCTCACCCGCCCGGGCATGCTCATGTCCAAACGCCACATGACCAATCTCTGGAGCTGGGACCACTGCTTCAACGCCCTGGCGCTGAGCTATCATAACCCCGAGCTGGCGTGGGATCAGCTCATGGTGGTCTTCGACAACCAGGACGAGATGGGCTGCCTGCCCGACGCCCTGAACGATCGCAACCCGCGCTGGCAGTACGTCAAGCCTCCCATCCACGGCTGGACGCTGCAGCGCATGATGGAGCGAACCGACTGGATCGGCACGTCGCAACTGAAGGAAATCTACGGGCCACTCACCCGCTGGACCAACTGGTGGCTGGAGTACCGCGACGATGACGATTCCGGGCTGCCGGCGTACTTTCACGGCAACGACTCGGGCTGGGACAACGGAACGATCTTCGACGACGGCGGCCCCATCGAAGGGCCGGACCTTGCCGCCTTCCTGGTCTTCCAGATGCGCGTGCTCGGCGAGATCGCCGGAAAGATCGGCCGAAAGAAAGACCAGCGCATCTGGGAGATGCGCGCCTACGAACTGCTGGAACGCATGATCGAACGCCTCTGGCGCGGCGACCATTTCATCGCCCCGCGCAAGTTCGACGGCCACGTGGTCGAGAAAGGCGACTGCCTGCTGACGTTCATGCCCATCATCCTTGGGGAGCTGCTGCCCGAGGAGGTGCGCAAGGCGCTCGTCGCCGGGCTGCGCGCCGGCGGGCGGTTCTTCACCAAACACGGGATGGCCACCGAAAGCCCCAAGAGCCCCAAGTACGAATCGGACGGCTACTGGCGCGGGCCGATCTGGGCCCCGTCCACCATGCTGATCGCCGACGGGCTCGCCCACAGCGGCCAGGAGGGGCTCGCCCACGAGATCGCCCGACGCTTCTGCCGTATGTGCGCCACCGCCGGGTTCGCCGAGAACTTCGACGCCCAAACCGGCGTGGGGCTGCGCGACCGGGCCTATACCTGGACATCGAGCGTGTTCCTCGTGCTGGCCAATGACTACCTCCTGGAGCAGTAGCCCCGACGCGATGATCAAGCCCAGCCGCACCATACTGCTTCGTCGCGTAGCGATGACGGTGCTCTGCGCGACCTGCGCGATCCTCGCGATCGCCTGCGACGGAACCGAGAGCGACGCGAACCCGCCCCTGCCGCCACGGGTTACCGACGCCAACGGCGGCAGCGTGACGTTTTTCATCGCGGCCGACACGCACTTCGGGCACCGCGGAATCGAGAAACGCAACCGCCGCATGGTCGACGCCCTCAATGACCTGCCCGGAACCGATTGGCCGACACAGATCGGCGGAACCGTTCAGACTCCCCGCGGCGTGCTGATCGCGGGGGATCTCACCGAGCGCGGAACCCGCCGGCAGTGGGAACAGTTCCGCCGGTACTACGGCGGCCCGGACGCCAACGGCCTGCTGCGGTTCCCGGCCTTCGCGTGCACCGGCAACCACGACCGCTACACCCCCTGGCGATACGGATTCGTCAAACCCGTCCTCGACGGTGTCCGCCAACAGCACGGCGGGCTGCTGTACCGCATCGATTGGGGGCAGGTCACGGTCCTCTCGCTGGATGAGTATCCATCACTGGCCGCCTGCCGCTGGCTGGCGAAACAAATCGAGCAGATCGACCCGACCCGATACATCGTGATCTTCTTCCACTACGGGCTCCACGGGCCGTTCGCTGACTGGTGGCCCAGCCGACACAAGAACCGCTTCGAGCAGACAATCCGAGGACACAACGTCGTGCTTCTCGCCCACGGTCATTACCACGCCTCCCAGCATTACCGCTGGCGCGGCTGGGATGTGGTAAACGTCGGCTCGCCCAAACACATGTGGACGACATTCTCGGCTGTCCGCATCCAACACGATCGCCTGGACGTGGCCAGTTACGACTGGTCGCGCCGGCGGTGGAACTGGTCGTTCTCGCGGGATCTCTCGCCGCCGGGAACCACCGACCCGCCAGCCGCTCCCGTCGAGGCGTATCGGCCGAACTGACCCGCTCGGCCACCTCCGTCGACATGGGCGCACAGTGGAACCCCGCAACGCCTGGCGCCACGGGGTTCCGGTTCTTATCGTGGGAAACGAAAGAACGAGTACGGTCACACAGGCCTCACGGAGACCTGATCAATTCCGGTATCTACGACTGGCGCCGCTTCAGCAGCGCCGCCAGACCGCCGATGGCCAGCAGGCTCATCGTGGCCGGCTCGGGAACGATCTCGAAGCCGTTCAGGGCGGCTCCGTGCAGGCTCGCCTCGCCATCGATCCGGATATAGAAGCTGTCCAGATCCAGCCCGGAGAACACAACGTAATTGCCGGCAGTGGGATTCAACGGGTCGGTCGAGGTGACTTCATCGTAATCGGCCAACGCGTTTGCCGGGGTATGGGACGAGGTCGGATAGTCGCTGCCGTCATCCTTGCCGTAGACCGTCTGCAATGCAGCCGCTCCGCCGATGTAGTCCGACTTGCTCGCCCAGATGCGGAACGTCGCCTTGCCGCTGCCCTCGACGTCCCCGTCTCCATCGGAGTAAAGGAAGATGTCGATGGGGTTGGAACCGAAGGCGGCCGACAGACCGGACCCCTCGAACTCGATCAACGGGCCCGCCTGGGCCTTGCCGGACTGCAGGTAGCCGGCGAACATCTGGTCATGGCCGGTGGGCACGTCGGCCGGTCGCGTGATGTCATCATTGGTATTCTGCGATCCGTTGGCGGCGTTCCAGGTCAGGCTGACGGCGTCGGCGATGTCGGACTCGTCGGCATATTTGAAGTCCGGGTTCGTCCCGTCAATATTGTTGGGCGGATCGAACGAGTTCGCTCCGAACCCGGCCGGGCTGGTCAGGTCATTCCACCAGGGTGTTACGTTCACGCCGGCGGGGAAGTCGACAATCTGGGCGACCGAGCAGAAGTTCCCGGCGATGACGCCGGCGGAGGCAAACGAGGCCGTCCCGACGACGACCGACGCGGCAAGTAGAACAAGAAATGCTTTCTTCATGGTCCAAGCTCCTTTCGAGGCTCCTCCGGGCAATTCGCCCGGCGGGTTCCGCCTGATGCGGGAATCTCCGTTTGAACACGTTTCCTCGGAACACATCACATTGAGGCCGATTCATGCACGCCTGACCCAAAACGGAGACCCCCGCGAATCTCGAAATGGAGCGTTGGATGCGTGTTGATTCAGCCGACCGGCGGGTCTTGCGGGCCCCTATCAGGCCCTCCGCCTAACACGCACCGTTTTAGCACGAATTCTCGTTTTGTCAAGCTGGCGCCGGTATGGAAGGCCGGGAGCGCGCGAAGAGTAAAACCCCGATACTCCCAAGCAGGAGGTACAGCTCTTCCCCTATATCACAGTGAGGCAATACCCCGAATGCCTTAACTGGTACGGAATCAGGGCCTTATACAGAGAGCGGCCAATGCCCCCTTGCTTCGCATCATTCCGCCAATACTTGGACAGCCTCCCCATTTGCCCGATAAAAATAGTTTGGTTTTCCTACGTTTTCCCGGTGGATTCACCGGGGGGGTTCCCCACATCAACTCCGCTCAGCGTGCGTCTACGCCAACGGCCTGCCATTATCGGAATGGTACTGCCCCTCATTCTCCGCTGCCGGGTGGCGGGGGTCGTCGCCGATGGTCTCGCGGTGGGCGAACGAAGCGTGCCGGGCGTGCCATTTGTCCACCCTCGATTCGCCGTGTCGCCAGCAGAGGTAGCCGCTTTGGCCATGATGCTCGTGCGGAAAGTGTACAATGCCGCGCAGCCAGTCGCGCAGTTCGACTCCCATTCCCGCCAGTTCGTCGCGGCAGGTTTCCAGTCGCCCGAACGTCTCGCGCAGCTGCCGCCGGGCGTCTCCGCCGGCGCGGTGGTCGCCGCCGGCCTCGGCCATCTCGACGAGTTCCTGCAGATCCAGCAGGCGGCGGAACTCCACGACGATCTCCGCGACGATCCGACGGACCAGGACCAGAGATGCGTTGGCGTTCTCGACTGTGAACTGCCTGGCGGCAGGAACCGCACGTGTTGTCTTGGAAGCAGCGCTTTCGATCCGTTCCACTTGCCCGACTCCTCTCCACGGGGCACGACCCAGCGACAGAAACCACATGCCCCTTCCGTTGGGACGTTGGGCTTTATCGGCCAGCGCTGCGTCAGAGCATGAACCTTCCGGGTGACTTCCCCCGCGACTTTTCGCCTGTCGAAGCGACAGCCCCCCGCCGGGCTCACCGTCATTTTGACACCACGCCAGGAATGCCGCCTTCCGTCGTTATTCCACAACACTTTGTGCAATAGACACTTGCGGCCGCACGGGCCATTCTGGCACGCACTTTGCAAAAAGAGAAGTGAGAGAACCAGAGGACCGAGTTCTCCCGCCTGCCGGCTGGGCGGTCCAGCCGACGCGGGACGACAGACATCCGGTCAGAAGGGAGAGAACCATGTTGCCGACACCATTCCGGAGATCCAGGAATGCGGGCCTTACCCGCCTGCACGACAATCTGGATGAGATGTTCGAAAGCTTCTTCCGCGGCGAGGAACCCGCCGTCGGGACGTTCGCTCCGGCCCTTGACGTGGCGGAGCGTGACGACGCCATCCTGATCCGCGCCGACCTGCCGGGCGTCAAGCCCGAGGACATCGACGTGAGCGTTCATGCCAACACCCTCACGCTGAGCGGATCGCGGCAGGAAGAGAAAACCGACGAGGGCGACAACTACTACCACGTTGAGCGACGGTCCGGCGCGTTCAAACGCACCGTGCAACTGCCCTCCAACGTGGATCCCGAGCAGGTACACGCCCGCTGCAAGGACGGTGTGTTGACCATCGAGCTCAAGAAGCACGAAAAGGAACTGCCGCGGAAGATCAAGATCGAGAACGAAGAGTAACCTCCACCCGCCCGTTCACGACGGAGCGGCCACAACTGAATACCTGAACGCCCCGGGCGCCGCAAACGGCGCCCTTGCGTTTGCGCCGTCGGCGCGCACACTGGGTCGGCATGTTCGGCCTGCTGAACATCCACAAACCCGTAGGTCCGTCCAGCCACGCCATCGTCGCGGGGGTTCGGAGGCGGGTTCCGCGCGGCGTCAAGGTCGGCCACGCCGGCACGCTCGACCCCCGCGCCGACGGGGTGCTGGTGATTTGTCTGGGCCCGGCCACCCGCTTGGCCGAGTACGTCCAGCATGCGCCAAAACGCTACCGCACCACCGTAACCCTCGGGGCCCGCTCGACCACCGACGACACCGAAGGCGAGATCACGCACACCGACGCAGCGAAGCCGCCGGCACGAGAGGACATCGAGGCGGCGCTGGTCGGAATGATCGGCCGAATCGAGCAGGTCCCGCCGGTCCACTCAGCCGTCCACGTGGACGGGCGTCGCGCGTACGAAATCGCGCGCGACGGGCAGGACGTGCAGATCACGCCCCGGCCGGTGACCATCCACGAGATTCGCCTCGCCGCTTACGAATACCCAGCATTGACGCTGGAAATCGTCTGCGGCAGCGGGACGTACATCCGTTCGATCGCACGGGACGTGGGCGAAACGCTGGGAGTGGGCGGCTACTGCCGGACGCTCACTCGGACGGCCGTCGGCGAGTTCACGCTGGAAACCGCCCTGCCGCCGGACGAGGTGGATCCGCGGCGGGACCTCATCGCGCCCGCCCGGGCGGTGAGTCACCTGCCCCCCTGCCACGTAACCGACGCCCAGGTCGCCAAGCTCACCATCGGCCAACGGGTCTCCCTGGATGAGGTCGATCTGCCCGACGAGCCGACGGCCGCCGAAGACATCGCCGTCTTCGACCCGGCCGGTGAACTGGTGGCCATCGCCATACGCGAGACGCACCGCAATGCCCTGCGCCCCACGAAGGTGCTGCTTCGGCAGCGATGATCCCTGGCGGCGGTTATTCCGCGTCGATCTTCTTGATTCGCCGCTGATGTCGCCCGCCCTCAAACGGCGTGGCCAGCCAGAGATCGAGGATCTCGGTGACTTCCTCGTAGGCGAGCATCCGCTGACCGAGCGAGAGCACATTGGCGTCGTTGTGCTCGCGCGAGTAGCGGGCCGATCGGAGGTCCCACGCGATCGCGCAGCGCACGCCGGGCACGCGATTGGAGACAATCGCCTCACCGTTTCCCGACCCACCCAACACGATGCCGCGCTGGGCGCGACCGTCGGCGACGGCTTGGGCGGCCGGCCGGATGAAGTCCGGGTAGTCGCACGATTCAGCGCTGTAGGTTCCGAAGTCTTCCACGTCGTGGCCGAGATCGGCGAGGTACTCGCGGATTCTCTCCTTGTAGACGAACCCGGCGTGATCGGAGGCGATGGCGATTTTCATGTTCAGTGGCTCTCTCGGCGGGGCGGGTTGTCCCGGTCAATGGTCCGCAGCACCGCGGTGATGCATTGGTCGGGGGTACGATCGGTGCAGTTCACGCGAACGTCGGCGAGGCTGCGATACACGGGCAAACGCTCGGCCAGCATCGCGTCGAACGAGCCGCGCGGGTCGTCGGCATTCAGGAACGGCGGAAGCCCGCCGGTGAGGATCCGCCGGTACAACTCGTCCGCGTCCACCTCCAGCAGCACCAGCGTGCCCATGGCGCGGAGATGCTCGCGGCAGGCGGGGTTCAGCGCGGTGCGTCCGCCCAGGGCGATCGCAGCCTGACGGGTATCGTTGCTCAGCGTCGCGGCCAACTCGGCTACGGCGTCGGCTTCCAGCGACTCCCACGCTTGGGCGCCGATCTCCCGGAAGATCTCCCGGCAGGTCCGCTCCTCGCCGCTGCGGCGGGCGTGCAGATCCGCCAGAACCTCGTCGGTATCGATGCAACGCCACCCCAGCCGCTCGGCTACGCCGGCGGCGACGGTACTCTTGCCGCAGTGTTTCATGCCCATCAGCACGAGACTCATCGAAGCATCTTTCCGCTTAGGGGGGCGCGAAAGGACCTGTTCTACCCCGGCGGGGAGAAATGTCAAGCCCGCGACCCGAGACATCGCCTCGCTCAGCGTTGCTTGTCGACGTCGGCCCCGATGGTGAGCATCTGCTCGGCGAAGTCCGCGAAGGTCTTGCGGACGCATTCGATCTCCGAGATGCAGGTGTACCCCTCGGCGACCATGCCAGCAACGGCGAGCGTCATCACCATGCGGTGGTCGCCGTGGCTTTGGAGGTTGGCCCCGGTGAGCTTGCTTTTCCGCACGGCCAATCCGTCGGGACGTTCGTTCACGTCCGCACCCATCTCTTTCAGCGCCCGAACCATTTCCGCGATGCGGTCGCACTCTTTGCGGCGACAGATCTCGGCGTTGGTGAGCACCGTCTCGCCCTCGGCGCAGGCACCGACGACCGCCAGCAGCATGAACTGGTCGATGAAATCGTTGCAGTCGATCTCCCGGCCGACCAGCTCGCTGGAGCGGGCCACCAGGCAGCCTTCCTCCATGGAGATGTTCGCCCCCATCTCGCAGAGGATCCGCACGACGCTCTTGTCGCCTTGGGGGTCTTTGAGATCCATGCCCGGGATGCGTACTTCACTGCCTTCGGTCAGCACAGCCGCCGCGATGGGGTACAGGGCGGCCGACCAGTCCAGCGGAATCGTTGCCTCGAAGGCGTCCCACTTGCTGCGCCCCCGCAGGCGATACTTCTCGTACCCCTCGCGGCTGAACTCCACACCGCACTTCTTCAGCCAGTGCAGGGTCACGTCGACCCATGGCTTCTCCCCGGGATTGTGCACGATCAGCTCCGTGGGCGCATCGGCGATGCAGCTGGCGATCAACAGAGCGGAGACGGGTTGGGAGTCCGTTCCGTCGATTTCCGTCGCGCCGCCTCCGAGCTTGCCGCGGATCACCAGCGGAGCGTGGCCGTCTTCCTTGGTGCTGATCGCCCATGCCCCCAGGTGATTCATCGCGTCGGTGAGGGGCTTACACGGGCGGATGTGCCGTAGCGAGTCGTCGCCGGTGAGCACAGTGTAATGGTCGCACGTAGCGGCCAGGGCGGCGAAAAACCGCAGCGTGATCCCGCTGTTGCCGCAATTGAGTACATCGTCGGGGGTGGTGAACTGCCCGCCCGTGCCGGTGATTTCCCAACTCTGCTCGGCCCGCGGGGTGATCTCCGCGCCGAACATTTCGAGGGCCTCGGTAGCGAGCATCCAGTCGTGCGAAACGGCCGGTCGATGAATGCGGCTGACGCCGTCGGCGAGCGAGGCCATGATCAGGGCACGAAAGCTGTGGCTCTTGTTGGGGGGGACGTGGCATGTCCCGTGCAGTGAAGACGACTTCCGTACGACCAGATCCATTCGACACCTCGCGTTTGCCTGTGGTGCCCGTATCTTAGGCAGGTCGACGCTTGGATGCAAGCTGCCGGGCAATCGCGATTTCCGCCCGACGACGGCCTGCAGCGACACGGCGTAACGGCGGAAGTGTTCGGCCAAACAACAGACAGAGGCAGCAACGGGACCGGGTGTACCCTCCAGTACACTCGATACCCGCTGCCGCCCTGTTTTTGCCCGTCCGCCGCGGGGCCCCGCCCCTCATGACGTAACGGTGTTCGAGCAGGTCCATCCGCCCAGGGCGGAGACCTTCTCGGCAGCGCCCGCTAGCTTTCTTTATCTTCCTCGTCGCCGGCTTCGGTGGCGGGGGCTTCCTCGGCGGGGGGCTCATCCAGCATGTGCGGAGCCACCTTCGCCAGCACGCCATGGCGGATCTCTTCCTTCACGTCGGGGTTCTCCTTGAGGAACTCCTTGGAGTTCTCGCGCCCCTGCCCCAATCGCACGTCGCCATAACTGAACCACGCACCGGCCTTGTCCACCACGTCGTGCTGGACGGCCAGGTCGATGAGGTCTCCCTCGGCGCTGATGCCATGGTCGAACATGATGTCGAACTCGGCCTTCCGGAACGGCGGGGCGACCTTGTTCTTGACCACCCTGGCCCGAACGTGATTGCCGATCGGCTCGTCGCCGTCCTTGATGGTGCCCACGCGGCGGACGTCGATGCGGACCGAACTGTAGAACTTCAGGGCGTTCCCGCCCGGGGTCGTCTCCGGGTTGCCGAACATCACGCCGATCTTCATGCGGATCTGGTTGATGAAGATCACGCTGGTGCGGGATTTACTGATGGCGCCGATGAGCTTGCGCATCGCCTGGCTCATCAGCCGGGCCTGCAGACCCACGTGGGTGTCGCCCATTTCCCCCTCGATTTCCGCGCGGGGAATCAGGGCGGCGACCGAGTCCACGACCACCACGTCCACCGCGCTGGAGCGGACGAGCATCTCGCAGATCTCCAGGGCCTGCTCGCCGGTATCGGGCTGGGATACCAGAAGCTGTTCGAGGTTCACCCCGAGTTTGCGTGCCCAGGTGGGATCCAGGGCGTGCTCGGCGTCGATGAAGGCAGCCACCCCGCCGTTGTCCTGGGCAGAGGCGATCACGTGCAGCGCCAGGGTCGTTTTGCCCGAGCCTTCCGGCCCATACAGCTCGCAGATACGCCCGGAGGGAATTCCCGCCCCACCCAGGGCGAGGTCCAGACTCAGCGCGCCGGTGGAATGCCCCTTGATCCGCGTCAACTGATCCGGGTCCAGCGACATGATACTGCCGATCCCGAAGTTCTTCTCGATCTGCTTGAGGGCGACGTCCAGCGCCTTGCCCCGCTTCTCGTCATTGTTGCCGGCGTTGGAGGGCACTGCAACGCCCTTCTTCCCGCCCTTCTTGGTGGACTTGGCCATCTGTGTCTCCTTCGCCGTGGCGATTTGCTGATCGGGCCCCAACCGGCGGTTCCATCCGCCCCGACCGAGAAACCCAAGGCCGGACCTGGCGACGGGCCCGACCCGTCGGATATAAATGTACGGGGCTTGTTCGGGGTTGGCAAGACAAAAATCAGAAAGTTTATAAAAGATGTCCTCCCATAGGGTTACAGCTCACCTCAACCCTTCAGCGGCATGCTGGCCAGGGACGTGTACACCGGCCCGTCGGACATGAGGTCGCTGGCGAACACCGTCAGGGCCTCGGCCCGGATCTGCCCGAACGACGTATCCTGCCACGTCCGGGCGCACTGCCGCAACTCTCGCGGGTCGGAGACTCGCCGAATCCTCGCCAGGGTCACGTGCGGCCGAAACCCTCTGCGGTCGCGCCCGAACCCCAAGGCCGAGAGCCCCTCTTCCAAATCGTGGAAAATCCCCGCGATTCGCTGCTCCGGGTCGTGCACACCGGCCCATAGCATTCGCGGCCGGGGGCTTTGGGGAGGCACACTGACCACCCCGTAAATACCGAACGTGAAGGGCGCGACCCTTTTGGCCGCCTCCCGGGCCACGCGACAGACCTCGGGCAAAATGCTGTCCCGCACCTCGCCGAGAAACTTCACGGTCACGTGCAGGTTCTCCTTGGCCGTCCAGCGGATCCGACAGCCCGGGGGCTGGTCGATCTCGCCGGCGATCCGTGCCAGCGCCGTGCGGACCGGGGCGTCCAGATTCAACGCGATAAAGCTTCGGGTAGCCATCTTCTTTCATGATATTGGCTGTGTTTCAAATCGCAAGGATTCAGGCCCATTCAATCGACATCCCGTGCGATCGGGCGGCAAATGACCTTGGCGCAGGGGGCCGCAAAAGGCGACAATAGTGGACATGAGCAATCAGATTTCATCGCGGCCCGTCGCCGGTCCGGGACGGGGCACCCCGCCGCTGACTCCCGAGCAGGCCAAGGCGCCCACGAGTTTCCGCTGCGGCGGCTGCCATCGGGTAGTGAAGACCACGGCCGGCTGGATCGGCAAACCGGAAACCTGCCCCTACTGCGGCGCGCGAACGATTGTCGGCCAGGGGCCTGCCCCGGTGGCTGGCGACCCCCGGAGGACGGCGACCAACACGCTGCTGGTGGGGCTGCTGGCGGTCGGGCTGGGGTTTGTGGGGCTGTTCTTCCGGAAGTACTTCGCCGAGGCGGCGTCTTTCGCGGCCATCGGGCTGGGATTCGCCGCCCCGATCCTCGCACTCAAGTCCCGCAATCAGCTCACGGCCCGGCGGGTGGAGTTCCCCTCCCGCACCCAGGAGGCAGAGCGCGTAAAGATTCACTCGGGGTTCGGTGCGTTCTTCGGGCTGCTCGGGCTGGCGATGGGCGTCCTGGCGATGGTCCTGGGCTTTGTGTCCATGGGCGGATGACGGCCGATCGGCCGATATCCAGACCCCCCGCCGTTTACTCCCCTTCCACGCAGACGCGGAAACGGCGGCTTCGCGGGCCGTCGAATTCGCAGAAAAACACCGACTGCCACGTGCCCAGCGTGAGCTTGCCGTCCACAAGCGGCACGCGGGCGCTGCAGCCGACCAGCGAACTCTTCACGTGGGCGGCCGAGTTGCCCTCCCCGTGCTGATAGAAACTTGCCCGCCAGGGCACCGCGTCATCCAGCGCGCCGAGGATGTCGTGAATCACGTCCGGGTCGGCGTTCTCGTTGATCGTCACGCCGGCGGTGGTATGGGGGACGTAGATGGTCACCATGCCCTGCCTCGCGCCCGAGGCGTCGACGGTCTGGCGGATCTGATCGTCGATGCGGAGCATGGCATCGCGCTGGGGCGTCCGGATGTCGAATTCCTGTGTATGCATATCTCTTGGATACCGCGAGGGGCAGGGCGTTTCAAGCCCCCGGCGCGCAAAACGAGCCCCCGCCAGGGCCGACGGGGGCTCGTGTGGGACGCGCGGTCCCGTATGGTCAGGTCATCTGCAGCTTAGCGACGGCGACGACGCACCAGGACGCCCAGCCCGCCCAGGGCCAGCAGCGCCATCGTGGCCGGCTCGGGAACAACCTGATTCATCACGTTGAAGACGTCGGTGTTGTCGACGTAGCTTCCGTCCCACTCGCCGTTGTTCTCGATCCAGTTCACGTGACCTCGGCGGCCGTTCTCGGCGCCGATTTCGCCACCGGGGTTTACCTGCGATGCGGCCCACGCCATAATGAATGAACACACAGGCCGCCAAGGAAGAGTGACGCGATGACCATGATCGAACCCCACATTCACATGTACTCCCGCACCACCGACGACTATCAGGCGATGTACGAGGCGGGCATTCGCGTGTGCGTCGAGCCGTCGTTCTGGCTGGGGGCGAACCGGCGATACGCGGGCACGTTCTTCGACTACTTCCAGTTGATCCTCGAATTCGAGACCGTCCGCGCCAAGCGATTCGGCATCGACCATTACGCCGCGATCGCCTGCAACCCCAAGGAGACCGAGGACCGTCGGCTGGTCGATGAGGTACTCGCGGGCATGGGCGACTATCTCGATCATCCGCGATGCGTCGCGCTGGGGGAGATCGGCTTCAACAATCTCACCGACAACGAGGAATACGCCTTCCGCCGACAGCTCGAAATCGCCGCCGACCGGGACATGCGCGTGGTCGTTCACCTGCCTCACTTCAACAAGCCCGAGGGCATCGAGCGGACCATGAAGGTTGTCGACGAGGTGAACTTCTCCCGCGAGAAGATCTACCTCGACCACAATACCGAAGACACGATGGACCAGGCGATGGACACCGGCTGTTGGGTGGGGCTGACGGTGTACCCCATCAGCAAACTCACGCCCGAGCGCGTCAGCCACCTGATCCATAAACACGGCTCGCGGCGGGTGATCGTCTCCGGCTCGGCCGATTGGGGCATCTCCGACCCGCTGGCGCTGGTCAAGGTCATCGAGTATCTCCGCGAGGACGGGCACGACGAGGAGACCATCCACAACCTGACCTGTCGAAACGCGATGGACTTCTACTCCGGCAGCGAGAACTTCACGCCGAACTTCGAACTGGTTCCCCCCGACCCGCGCACGTTCCAGCGATGAGCGACGCGACGTCCGAGAAGCCAACCTCCCCCGCCTCCCAGCCGTCTCGCCTGCGCCTCTGGGCGCAGCTGCTGCGTCTGCCCAATCTGCCGACCATCCCCGGCGACCCGGCCGTGGGCGCAATGCTCGCCGCATGGACGCTCCAGTCCGCCAACGGACCCGGCGCGGCCGGTGCCCCGGCGGTCCATGTCCCCGCCATCGCCGCGATGGGCTGGGCGATCGCCGCAAGCCTGTGCATCTACTGCGCGGGTCTGCTGGCCAACGACTGGTTCGACCTCTCCGAAGACCGCCGCGACCGTCCGGACCGCCCCCTCCCCTCCGGCGCGGTTCGCCCGCGCGTGGTGCTGGGCAGCGCGATCGCGATGTCGGCCGTAGGCGTGGCGTGCGCGTTCGTTGCCTCGATTCCCGCCGGCCTGACCGCCTTGGCACTGTGCGCTTGTGCGGGGGCCTACGACGCCGGCGGAAAGCGCATCCCCCTGCTGGGCCCGCTGCTGATGGGCGCCTGCCGCGGCGGAAGCGTGTGGCTGGGAGCGGCTGCTGTGAATCCGCCGCAGATGCCCTGGTTCTCACTGCTGGCCGCGATCGTAATCGGCGGCTACATCGCCGGTGTCACCGCCATCGCCAAGGGCGAGACCACCGGCAAACCCGTGGGCCCGCGACGCTGGATCCCCGCGGCGGTGCTGGCGACATGGGCGGCATTCGAGTTCTTCGCCTACGGGCAACTGCTGCTGATCACGGGGCTGTACTTCGCACGAACCGTGGCATTCTCCCTGGTGGTCATGGCGATGCTCTGGGCGGTCCGGGCAGCCAAACGCCTTGGACCGGGCGCGAAACCCACCTCCGTGCCATGGGTCGTCGGCCTGCTGATCCGCGGACTGTTTCCCATCCAGGCGAGCTTCGCAGCCTTGGCGGGCAGCTTCGACCATCACCGCTTCGAGGGCATGTTCGTAGCGGTGGGATTGCTCCTGCTCTGGCCCGTCGCCGCCCATCTCGGCCGAGCGTTCTACGCCAGCTGACCCGCGCCCCGATTATCCATGTCCGAGTCTGGAAGGCCGGGGATCTGACTGGCGTCGGAGACTACGACAGCGAGATCTGGAGGACGGCTGATTCCTGTATCCATGACATACCCATACCGCACAAGCCGGAATACTCGGAACCTGCAATTTTTGCCTCCTCGCTATTTCGTGTGGGTAGCGTAGCCCAGGTTCGGTAGTTTGAAGTCGAGTTTGCCGGCGATCAGGTAGACCATGGTGATGAGGTAGCGGGTGTTGCGGAAGCCGCGGGCCTTGGCTTTGGCAGACTGGATCAGGCTGTTGATCGCCTCCAGCAGGCCGTTGCTGATCCGCGAGGCGAACCATCGCAGCACCCCGGCCCAGTGCTCCTTGATCGTCTTGGCCGCCTTGACGATTGGACCGATCCGGCTGTGCGTCGCCCAGAAGTACCAACGTTTTGTAAGCGGCGGAGTAAAAGTGTGGCGCGGGGCGGCTGAAGGCCAGCAACGGCCGCATCCTTGCCGACAGCGGCGAAGGCTATCGTCGCAA